>JAWLET010000300.1:0-3340 GCA_041685955.1 Desulfobacteraceae bacterium
TGACCCAAAAGCGGGTACGCACAAAAACAGGCCGCCCCATGATGTTCATGACGTTTGAAGACCAAAGCAGTACCTTTGAGACGGTTTTGTTCCCCAAAACCTATCATAGGTTCTGCCATCTGTTCATCAGCTCACGTCCATATATTCTGAACGGCCGGGTGGATATGACGTTTAATGCCGTAACGCTTACGGTGGACCATGTCACGCTTTTAAACCGGATAAATTCGCTGGGGAGCGGTTTATCCGGGGATGCTGTTTTTCCTTGAATTTGTAGGGCGATTCATATATAGAAACCATAGCATTTCAACCGCAGTGCCTTTATGTATCATGAGTCTTGAGGTGGGGTAATGAAACAGAGCATCCGGCTTGCACTCAAAACGTTGACAAGTCCAAAAAACAGTTTCCATCGAAACGGGTCAACGGTTCCTTTTATCCCTCAGGGGAGGGAACAGAGCCCCAAACCGGCCTCCACCCTTTTTTCCATAAGACGTCTTAACGAGGCCATTCAGTCAGCCACGGATCATTTTTTGGCGGCTCAGCACAAAGAGGGGTTTTGGGTGTTTGATCTGGAGGCAGACGTCACCATCTCCTCGGAATATGTATTGCTCCACAGATTCCTGGGGCGCCGTATGCCCGCCGGGCTCAAAGCGAAAATCAGGAATTACCTGCTCAGTCGGCAGCTTGAAGGGGGCGGCTGGCCCCTTTACCATGAAGGGAAGGCCGACATCAGCGCCTCTGTCAAGGCCTATTTCGCCCTGAAACAGCTGGGGGAGGCTCCGTCGGATGACCTCATGGCCAGGGCCAGAACGTTTATTCTGAGCCAGGGAGGGGCGGCCAGGGTCAATGTGTTTACCCGCATTACCCTGGCCCTGTTCGGCCAGATCCCGTGGAAGACCACCCCGGCCATGCCGGTTGAGATTATGCTTTTGCCCAGATGGTTTTTTTTCCACCTGCATAAGGTGTCATACTGGTCAAGGACCGTCATCGTCCCCCTCCTTATTCTCAACGCCAGGCATCCGGTATGTCATCTTGCGCCGGAAGAGGGGATTCGGGAACTGTTTATTGATCCCCCGGAGAAGATTCGTCATCTGGATCAATTCACCCCGAGACATATGGGAAAGAATGTGTTCATTCTTTTGGACCGCATCCTGAAGTTGATCGATCCCTTGATGAACAGGACGGCGAGAGACAAGGCTATTATGCTGGCCGAGAAATGGACTCGCGAACGGATGCAGGGGGAGGGCGGTATCGGCGCCATTTTCCCAGCCATGGCCAATTCCGTCATGGCGCTCAAGACCCTGGGATGTGCCGAGACCCATCCTGATTTCGTCCGGGGGATCAAGGCTCTTGACGATCTGGTTATCCGGTCCCCCGACCAATCGTTCTGCCAGCCCTGCCTTTCGCCCATATGGGATACCTGCTTGAGTCTTTCCGCGCTTCTTGAGGCGGGTCTTTCCGCCGATCATCAGGCTGTTCAAGATGCCCGGGAGTGGCTTTTAAATCAGATGATTCGAGTCCCGGGAGACTGGTCGGTCAAGGCGCCCGGTCTGGAACCGGCAGGCTGGGCCTTTCAGTTCGAAAACAGTTTCTACCCTGACGTGGATGACACCCCCATGGTGCTCATGGCCCTGCTTCGTGCGGGTGTGCTGACGGATGACACGCATAAAGAGCAGATTACAAAGGCGGTGAACTGGGTCCTGGGCATGCAGAGTTCGGACGGCGGATGGGGCGCCTTTGATATTGATAACAACTATCTTTACCTCAATAACATTCCCTTTGCAGATCACGGTGCACTTCTCGATCCCAGTACGTCTGATCTCACCGGCCGGTGCATAGAGTTGTTGGCCATGTTGGGCCATGGCCGTGACTATCCTCCCATCGCCAGGGCCCTCAGATTCCTGAAAAAAGAGCAGGAACCGTCCGGGGCCTGGTTCGGGCGCTGGGGGGTCAATTACATCTACGGGACCTGGTCCGTGCTCAAGGGGCTGGGACGATTGGGTGAAGACCCCTCCCAACCCTATATCCGCAAGGCCGTGGACTGGCTGAAATCCTGCCAGAACGCGGACCACGGCTGGGGAGAGACCTGCTATTCCTATGCAGATCCGGCTGATGCCGGCAAGGGAAAGAGTACGGCATCTCAGAGTGCATGGGCCTTATTGGGGTTAATGGCCGTGGGAGAGGGAAAGAGTGCCGAGGTACAACGGGGAATCCATTACCTTTTGAGCACCCAAAACGATCAGGGGTCCTGGGATGAACCTTTTTTTACGGGTACCGGCTTTCCCAATGTGTTTTATCTGCGGTATCACGGCTACCCACAGTTCTTTCCGTTGTGGGCATTGGCCGAATACAGAAGTATCCGCATGGGCAAAAAGACCTGCCAGGACCAAGTGAGTCTCAAGCATCCTTTTGATATTCAGACATAATCCGGAAAACTCATGAACCAGGGGTTAGGCCTTGTGGTGGCACTCCCGGCGGAAGCCAGGGCCCTTTTTGGCCGGTGTCTCCGGAAGCAGACCGGGGATAGGCTGTGGGCGGTTTCTACCCTTAACACAGGTACCCCTTTGGTCATAATTTGCCCGGGTCCGGGAACCCGAAACGCCGCCGCCGCGGCCCGCCGGCTGGTCTCCCGGGGAATGACCATGTTGGGATCGCTGGGGGTCTCAGGCGGGCTTTCTCCCGGAGTTGCGGCCGGGGACTTGATCCTGAGCCACGAAATGCTTCAGCACACCGGCGAGTCCTACCAGCTAGTATGGAAAGCAGACCGCCGGGTTCTGGAATCTATGTATGACGCACTGGGGGCGGTGCGGCTCTCGGTACATCTGGGGGCAAGTCTTACGGTGGAACAGCCGGTGTTGAGTCGCGAGGAAAAGGCGATCTGCTTCAGGGAGACCGGGGCGTTGGCAACGGATATGGAAAGCGCGGCCGTGGCCCGGGAGGCCCAAGCGGCCGGAGTACCCTTTTTTGCCCTGCGCGCGGTCTGTGACCCGGCCACGGTAAGCCTGCCCGTCTTTATTGGGGATTGCCTCGATCAGAAAGGGGGCATCAGGACCCTGTACCTGTGTGGCCGGCTTTTCAAGCGCCCGTTAACCGTGTTCCAGCTGCTTCGTATGCAAAGGGACTTTCAGAAGGGCCTCAGGCATTTGAGAGCGGCATGGCAGGGACCGCTGAAAAGCGTGCTGCCGGAAATGGTTGATGCCGGCCGATAACGGACAAATGCAAGCGCCAGCAGTATGACATTTTGTCCCATGTCAGCGGTCTGAAATCAGGCCTTTAGCACCCGGTTCAGACTGGTGGGGGTTAACCCAAGTCCCCGTATTTCAGCGGTTCAATCATCCAAGTT
>JAWLET010000301.1:0-3330 GCA_041685955.1 Desulfobacteraceae bacterium
TCGAATGTCGGGCCGGACGTATCAGCGGCCCTGTGTCACATTTGACGCTGCCACCCTACCGGCAGGTCCCATCCGTCTGCACATGACCGAAACCGAGATCGGATGCGATTTCAATAGACCCCTTCCGGCCATTGACTATTTTCAGTTCAATATCCTCGGCGGGACCCTCACTGGGAACCTCTTTCTATCAAAGGCGCACGCGCCGTTTATGCTGGAGATGGACTGCGCGTTTACCGGGCTGGACGCCGCCCGCCTGTCCGAAGATATCTCAAGACCCCTTGCCAAGGAAACGCCGGAGGGTCGCAGTGATACTGAGGTATCCGGCCATATGTACCTGCGCCTTCCCGTTTCCGATACCCCATCGGATATACTCGATCATATGAGCGCCACCGTACGACTCACTCATATTGGACCCAGGACCCTGGAAAGATTTCTGTACGCATTGGATCCCTATGAGAGCAATGAAATAATCGTAAAGCAACGAAGACTATTACGCCAAGGCACTCCCAAATGGATCGTCCTTGAAATCAAACACGGCAACCTCTCCCTACGAGGCGAGGTTGACGTGAAAGGCGTTGTGATAAGCCTGCCGCAAATCAACCGGTTCAATGTATCCCTTTTGCCGGTCCATGATAGACTCAACAAACTGGTCCCGGAACTGAAACACCTCGCGGAAATGTTGAAAATCCTCAGCGCAGACACTATCTTAATAGATCAGGGAAACGGATTGCGGCTTACGGAGGAACTGCCATGAGAAACATCCACTTGATCCCTCTGCTTACGCTCTTTATTTTCGGGTGTACCCTGGCGGATGTTCGTGTGAATGTGGTCAGTGAAAGAACCGCCCTGGAGAACCAGGTGCTGGGCGCTTACAATTCCCTTTCAGAGGATGTCCTGCTGGTGGCGTCGGTGAGAGGCGTGGACCCCTTCGGCCGCATAGAAACCCCGCCCCGCCGCAGCCGGGCGCATCAAAATGCGGTGGAGGCCATACAGACCCTTTCCTTTCATGCGGATGATGTGGATGCGTTCAAACGTCTTCGCTGGGTGGGTGAGAACAATCAGGGACTTCTGACCGCTTTTTCCATGAACAAGGAAAATGTGCCTGATGATTTGGCGGAATTCGCAGCCCGGTACCCCCAAGAAGAGTTCAACTCAGTGGTAAACCAGGTGAATGAGGCACGAGGAGTGGTCATGCAGCGCGTGGTGGAGACCAACGAGACCTTTACCATGAAAGACCTTCCCACCATCGGTAAAGTTTTTGGCAGGATAAACAGAGACAATGCGCTTCAGGGGGAGAAGATACAGTCCGAATCAGGCGCGTGGACCATCAAACAGGGCAATGAATGAAGGATTTCAGATGCCCGAAAACACGGTGCGGATCAGTCTACTGTGCAAATTCACATCCGGGTAAATCCATATGGCTTCAACCCATCCCATAGCCTTGCTGACCCAGGACGCCGAACGCATGGCAAAAATCATCCTGCGGCTGCTTATCTTCTCTGCACTATGCGCCTGTTCCGGATTGCAGACTCACCGTGCGGTTTCTCCGCCACCCAAAGCGGATCGAACCTCCTTTTTCGCCACGGGACCTGATAAGCCGCTTCTCAGGCCCAAGCCGCTTCCGGTGAACCGCCCGGTTCAGGAAACCTTCGAGGCAGACCCTGTCCGTTATGCCACCCTATCCGGTGATGGACGCTGGATGGCCTATGTCTCTGAAAATGAGGGCGTTTCAAAGGTGACCCTCCGGCCTGTGAATCCTTCGCACGGCCCCCCTCCCCGGACCCTGACCCACTTGCACGGACGCATCACCTCGCTCGCACTGTCTCACCATGGCCGGTGGCTGGCATTTGAAGGAAGGGCCTACGATGTCAAAGGGGATATCTATCTCCTTGATCTAAAGGAGAATAATAATCGGCCCATACGTCTTACGGACAGGACTACGGGGGACGGGGCGCCCGTATTTGCTCCCGACGGCAAAGTCCTTTATTTTCACCAGTCCCCCCGGGGCAGGCCCCAAAAACGGTTAATGGGCATAAACCTGCCGGCATCCCTGTCCTCACCCACTTCATACGGCAAGGACATTCCAGGCCCCCATGCGATCGAAACCGAGGGGGACGGGGCCTTTCCTGTCATATCCCCGGATGGAACCCAGGTGGCGTTTGTTTCTCTCAGAGAAGATCCGGGAGGGGACATCTTTGTCCTGAACCTAAAGACAGGCGCCCTCCGCCAAATGACAAGGGGTCCGGCCCGGGACCGCCATCCCTGCTGGTCCAGGGAGGGGGACCGTATCTATTTTTCTCGCCTCCCGCCGCTTGCGGGATCAGGCGAAAACAGGCACAGAGCAAAAACCGTTTCACTTTATCGAATCCCGGTGAAAGTTCACCGTCCTTTGTCCTACCCCCTGACTTCAGACACTGATGATGCTTATCAGCCCATGGCCACCGAATCCGGACTTTACTTTCTCTCCAATCAAAAGGGAATCACCAATATCTGGTCGCTTCCCCTGGAAGGTCGAATTCCGCGGCGCAGCACCGCAGCGGAACAGATGCGCCTTGCCGAAAACCTGGCATCGCGGATTTCACCCGACCACGGGATCACCCTGCTGGCCTACTACAAAGTCATGGAAGCATTTCCGGATAACGAGACACTACAGGGGAAAGCTGCTTTTTCCATCGGAAGGCTTTATGAAGAACAGAACCGTCCCCATGATGCCGTTCGGGCCTATACCCGGGCCATGAAATCCGCCGACCCCTCCATTGCCTCCCCCGCACTGGCGGAAATTCGATTACAGGCAACCCGGGCGAGAGAGGAATTCAAGAAGGCGGTAACAGCCCAGGAGAAGAACAGGGCCATTGACAAGGGCCTTGCAGACCTGGACCGGATCATTGCACGCCTGGAAGAGAAATATCCCAGGCTCTCCGGCCCCCAACGATTGAGGGTAAGGACGAGGGCCATCATGGAGCAGGCCAAACTAATCGCCCTCATGAACAATCCTGAGTCTATTTTGAAGGCCATTAATCTTCTGGACCGGGTATTGAAAACTGCCGACGGGCACGAGCCGCAGATGGCCGAGGCCATGGTTTCAAAAGCAGAACTCTATGAGCGGATGGGAAAGGCTGATTCGGCGCTGAGCACCTATGTAAGGGTAATTGAAAGGTTCCCGGGGGCGGAAACCTGGTCGGATCGGGCAGTGGACCGAATTCTTGATATAAAGGTCCCCGGCACAACAGGGGAACAGCAGGAAGACAAAATTCAGTTGTTAATGGGGATGACCAAAGAATATGAAAAACAGCTCCCCAGGCTGGCCATGGCGGCACTGAACCGCACAGC
>JAWLET010000302.1:0-3319 GCA_041685955.1 Desulfobacteraceae bacterium
CCCAAAAGGAGGATATAAGTCTCTCCCACCATGCGAAACAATACCATCGGCTGATCGCCCGGTTTTCAAAAGGGCCGGACGAACCCGGTGAAGGAATATCGGTCCAGGATCCTGTTTTTAACGGGGATGAACAAAAAAGTATTTATGCCCCGGACCGAATCGGTCATGTGCGCGTGGAATATTCCCTGATAGAGGAGCTTCTGGGCTACTCCCAGGAAATTATTCATCTCGAAAAACGTCTTCCCCCCATGACGCCGGAGCATGTCTCTTCCGGAGTAAAGGGGTGGATCGATCATTACATGTCCGTGCTAAAGGGACTCCACTTCCGGTTGACCAAACTGCGGTTGATCCCTGTGGCGGATTTTGCAGGGCTGTTTCGAAAGACCTTGAGAGACCTGGCCCGAAGCTATGATCGGGAGGTGTCCTTGGCGGTGATCGGGGGGCCGCTTCAGGTGGATATCGCCTTGATGGATCGGCTCAGGGAGCCCTTTATGCACCTATTGAGAAATGCCATCGCTCATGGCATTGAACCCCCCGCAGAGAGAGAGGCTGCGGGAAAGCCTCGGGAGGGAAAGGTTGTTCTGGAGGCGGAGCGGAGAGGGGACAGTCTTGTTCTGAAGATAAGCGATGATGGGCGCGGGATCAACCGGTCGGCCATTATGACCTATTTGAAGCAGCAGCGGTCCATGTCGAACGAGGCCATTTCGCGAATGCCGGAGGAGGAGTTCCTCCATACCACGCTTAACCTCGATTTTTCCTCGACCGACCATGCGGATGAAACAGCGGGTAGAGGGGTCGGCATGAACGTGGTGGCCCGGGCCATTGAATCTTTGAACGGTTCCATGTCCATTCGGTCCCGGGAATCCGAGGCCACCCAATTCATTTTTCACTTGCCCCTTTCACTTTCCCTTGTTTATGCAGTGACTTTCAGAGTGGGCCCATATACCCTTTCCGTACCCACAGCCCATGTTCAGTCCATAAAGGGGGTCACTTCGGCCCAACCCGCCCCGGTGGAATCTTCGGACGGTATCCGGAAACTGCTGGCAATTGAAGAGGGCCTGCAGGAGGCTTCACACATTATTGAGCTGGCACTCCCCGGCGCATCCGACTGCCAATCCCAGGCCTTGGGTAGGGCGGAATTGAGGAACGGGTCAGAAGCATCAGACCCTGTTTTCCGGTTGGCTGTGGATGCAGTTATGGGCAACAGCCCCCTGATGGTGATGCCGGTAGGAGAACTTCTGGCCAAGGCCCATTATTTTGCCGGAGTAGGGATCATGGAAAATGGCGGGATTTCCATTCTTCTGGATACGGAGAAGGTCCTGTGGCGGTCTGCCCCTCAATCCCGGGAAAAGTAGTCTGCAACCGTTCGGGTGAGGGCATCTATGGTATACTCCTCCGGGATTACGGTCACGGACAGTCCTTCGTCCTGAGCGGTTTTTGCGGTGATGGGCCCGATACAGGCCACGGCTGTATCCGCCATCCATTGGTGCAGGTCCTGCTCTACAGCCTCAAACATCCCCACAAAATTGGTCACCGTGGAGGAACTGGTAAAGGTCACCATATCCACCTCCCCTTTTTCCAGCAATGTCTTTACCAGCGAGGTACCGTGATCCGGTCGTGTGGTCCGGTAGACAGGGACCACATGAACCTCGGCGCCCATATCCCGGAGGGCTTCGGGGAGTATTTCCCTGGCCTTTGCCGCCCTGGGAATCAGAATCCTGGCCCTGTGAACCCCGGCTTTTCTAAAGGCCTCCACCACGGCCTCAGCCCGGTATTCATCAGGCATCAGATCCACGTTGATCCCTAAGTCCTTCCATGCGCTCGCGGTCTTGGGTCCGATGGCCCCGATCTTGATTCCCTTGAGGTCCCGGATATCTTTTCCCATGACCCCAAGCCGTTCCAGGAAAAAGTTCACCCCGTTTATGGAGGTGAATAAGAGCCAATCATAGGTCTTTAGATCGCGGATGGCCTGGTCCACAAGATCCCAGTTTTCAGGAGGAATGATCTTTATGGTGGGAAATTCAATACACTGGGCCCCCAGAAGGGACAGGGCCTGGACAACATCACTGGCCTGGGCCCTGGCCCGGGTCACCACGATCCGTTTGCCGAAAAGGGGTTTGGTTTCAAACCAGTTCAGTTCCGATCTCAAGTGGACGACGTCCCCTACCACGGTGATGGCAGGGGGGTGTATGCGGCTTTCCTGGACCAGCCGGACGATGTTGTTGAGAGTGCCCACCACGGTTTTTTGGTCGCTGAGGGTGCCTCGACGGATTACGGCCACCGGCGTATCCCCGGGTCGGCCGTTTTCCATTAGCTTTTTTGTAATCTCGGGCAGGTTGCCCACCCCCATGAGGAAGACCAGGGTCCCGACCCCGGCGGCCAACCGGTCCCATGCCACGGTGGATTGTCCCTTAAGGGGGTCTTCGTGTCCGGTGACAAAGGCCACTGTAGCGGTGTGATCCCGATGCGTAAGGGGGATTCCCGCATAAGCGGGCACCGATATGGCCGATGTGACACCGGGCACCACTTCAAATGCCACCCCGCTTTTGATCAATTCCTGTGCCTCTTCTCCCCCTCTGCCGAATATGAAAGGGTCCCCGCCTTTAAGCCTGACCACCATCTTTCCGCTGACCGCATATTCCACGATCAGCCGGTTGATGGCCTCCTGACTCATGGTATGGGCGCCACCCCTTTTTCCCACGTAAAGGATCTCGGCCCCTTCCCGGGCCAAATCCAGAAATGCGGGGTTGGCCAGGTAGTCGTAGATCACCACGTCGGCCTGGGAGAGACATTGTTTTCCCTTTACCGTAAGGAGACCCGGATCTCCCGGACCTGCTCCTACCAGGTACACCTTGCCTGCTTGATGTTCTGTAAAGTTCATCCGAATCCTTTACTGGGCGGGGCCTTCGGCGTAAATGCGCGCCAGGACCTTGTCCGCCCCGTGACGGATCAGCCTTTGGGCCAGGGCATTTCCGATCTCCTCGGCCTGTTCCTTTTCTCCGGAAAGGGTGTCCCGATAAATAGCGCTCCCATCCAGTTCGGCCACCATGCCTTCGAAAACGAGGCGTTCCCCTTGTATGCGGGCAAGCCCTCCGATGGGGACCTGGCAGCCGCCTTCCAGCCTCTTCAGAAAGGCCCTTTCCGCCTTGATTTGAGCTTGAGTTGGTTCATGATTCAGCGAGTTGAGTCGCGCTGTGGTCTGTCCATCCTCACGCCTGATCTCCAATCCCAGGGCGCCTTGGCCGATGGCCGGCAGCATTTGTTCAAAAGGAATCATCTGCGTAATCCGGTGTGCAAGTCCCATCCGCCTGAGGCCCGC
>JAWLET010000303.1:0-3313 GCA_041685955.1 Desulfobacteraceae bacterium
GCTGTTGCCATCGAGCACAATATCCGCCTGCTTCACAATGACCGCGACTTCGACCATATTGCCAAGCACTCGAAGCTCAGAGTCTGTGACTGAATAAGCGGCAAGTTTCGCGACCGGCGCGGGCATATCAAGCAAAGAACCAGTGGGCGGATATGTTAATCTCAACCGGAAGCTCTCCAGCAGATGATGTCTTTAAGTTTTATTTCTGGAATGCTCTCTTACTATCCCTGATGGATGGAAACCAAGATGAATGACGTTTGTATACGTCAAATGATGAAGGTGGATGTAGAGGGCGCTGACAGACTCCGCCGGCTCATGGGCTGGAACCAGACCCTCACCGATTGGCGCCGTTTTCTGGAGTTCAGCCCTCAAGGGTGTTTTGTGGCAACCCAGGACGGTTTTCTGTTGGGAACGGTGACCTCGCTCACCTATGATCAGACGCTCTCATGGATCGGGATGATGCTGGTACATCCTGAACACCGGCGGCAGGGCATTGGCAGGCAGTTGATGGAACAGGTGCTATCCTATTTACAGGGTTGCGGGGTAAAGTGTATCGAGTTGGATGCCACACCGCTGGGGGCTCATCTCTATGAACAGATGGGGTTTATCCCGGAGTGGACAGTCTTTTGAGGTGCGTCAAAATATTGACGATTTTTCAGGAAGGAGTCAACTTTTTGACTATATGATGTGAAATATAACTTATTATTTCTTAAATAGAAATATTTAACGATGTGAATAATTGTTTTGGCATATTATTTGCTTAAGTCTTATCAGTTTTAGAACCTACGCCATTTTTCATTAAGTGCCAAAGCCCGGGAGGGTAGTGTAATTCTTATAAAGGCAGGGAGCGTATAGAATGAAATTGTCTGAATACGAAGAAAGAAGAGAAGGGTTCGAATGTCATTCCGCCCATGTGGCCGCCGCCAAGTATCGTAGCGTGGAGTTTTCGGTCCAGGGTTCGTATTTTGTCCATCAATTCAAAGTCCGGGATTTGACCCTACTCTCCACCCAAAACGCCACGCAATACTCCATTGGCGTGGTGGTCAAGGAAAACTCCGAGGTCGTTGATTTGCTCAAGGTCGGCGATGTGATCAAGATGAAATACTATCCCAAGGATTTTTTCCTCCCCGCGGACCTGGTGGATATGGAAATCCGGCATATCACCAAGGAAGACCAGGGACGCTTTTCCGGACACTATCTCATCGGCTTGGCGCCCGTAGACGAAATCCCGCAGGAACCTCTTCATTAGCAGTCTCCATATCCAAGCGACCCTTTTTCCTACAGGGTTTTGGCCGTCCATATACATGGTATACCCCATGGATTTTTGGATTACCTGCCATTAAAAATAGCCAACCATACCTGCTCTCGACAGGGCCTTCCGCTTGATTGAGCACTATCCTTTCAATCAGGCGTGATATGCCCCCTATGCGTTTCAGGAGGTTGTGCGTGATACATCCGGTGCCGGGCGGAAGGCTTCTCTGTTCCTGCCCGGGGGGCTGCGCAGCTTCTCCTGAGCATTGAGAACAGCATAATGGCGATGCACCCATCGGTACGCATCATAGTTGAGGAGGCTCGGCATAGGGATGGAATGTGTGAGGGTTCTTGGATGAACACTTTGATCAAAGGGGGTTTTATTATGAGAGGCTTTTTAAGACAAAAACCCAATTGGGTAGAGGTGGGGTTGCTGGCTTTGTTTCTGATTGCAGTCGGCTTTTCCGGCGTGGCCATGGCGGATCAGAGGACAAGCCTGGCAGGGATGCGGGGGGTGACCTATTCACCCACGCCCACCGACTATACGGGTTCTGGAGCGGGAAAATACTATGACAGCGATTTTTGCAATGAAGATTTTCGTGCCCTCTGGGGCAAGGACAGTTCCGGGGTGGGCAGGGAGGATGTCAAAAACATCGCCCAAAAGCTGGGGGCCAAGTATATTCGGCTTTATGACTGGAATACGCCCTCAGCCAGAAACCACAAGCCGTTCCTGGACGAGTGTAACCGATATGGGGTGAAGGTGTTTGTCCCCATTTCCAACTATTTTGTGGGACTCTATGACCAGGGGAAAAGCGGTCAGGCGGATGGATTCATTAAAGACATCCTGCAAGAACTCATCACCAACGGCAAGTTCCATCCGGCTGTGGCCATGATTACCGTGGGGAATGAGCCCCAGCTGAGCGGCAAGACGCCGAATGCTGTGGCCAAGGCCATCGAGGGGGTGGTGAAGGCAGAGGAACAGCTCGGCGTATCGGACGCGGACATGAAGCCCATATCCGTCCCTGAAGACTTCGGGACCTACGGTGATCCCACCAAACCGGGTATATACCGCCTTCAGACCGTCAGAGATGCCATTGCCGCCAGTTCGTATCTCTCCGGCAAGAACTTTCTGTCCACACTGTACGTGGCGGCCATGCAGACCTCTAACCCCGGCACTGACCTGACCAAATGGCTGAATGAGACATTTCCCGCGGCCTTTCCCGATGATTACGTGATTTTTACGGAATTGGGAAGGGATGATATTACATGTGGTGGTCTGGACGAGCAGGCCGATTTTGACCAAGCGGCCTGGGAGGCTTCCATAGGGTCTTCCAACCAAAAGGCCCTGGGCGGCTGCATTTTTTCCTTTGCCAATCAAAACTGGAAAGGGAGTACAGAGGCGGCCTACGGTATGAACACCAAAACGCATAGTGATAAGGTTGCCTACACCACATCCAATCAGGAATATCCTGTGGATACCCTTACCCCCAAACCGGTCTACAATAGGTTCCATGACCTGTGGAAGGGTACTGCTGAGCCCGCATTGACGGTTGAGGCGCCGGCGGCTTCCAATGACCTGATGGAATTTCGCGTGGACAGGTCCACCTACAAGGTCTATGTCTCCGTCCATGGGAGGAGTGCCGTAGGAACCAATGCGGAATGGTACTTGATTCACATCACCCCTCTGGGTGAGATATACCAGTATCGAACGGACGGCACCTGGATTCAGGTAGATACCATCACCCCTTCGGCCTCATTTCCCGTCTCCACTTTTAACGACGTAAAAGTCTATGACGACGACCTGGAAAGCGGGACCCACATATTCATGCTGGCTATCGATCCGCTCATCAACGGAACCAAGGACGTGGATCACTGGGAGGTGGAGGTGGAGGTTATTGAGGTGGATTAGTCAAGGGTGTGCGAATTGGTTTGGAAAAAATGGGGGACATCCTGAAAGTAAAATAACTTTTTTTATGGAGGCATGGGTATGGAATTAATGGACATAATCCGGCAAAGGCGAAGTATTCGGAAATTCACCACCGATCCCGTTTCTGATCAGGTA
>JAWLET010000304.1:0-3303 GCA_041685955.1 Desulfobacteraceae bacterium
AAAGCGCCGGGATCCCCTTCATCGGCATTGCACAGCATGTATTTGGGGCTTCCTTCCGATGCGGCACAGAACTGCCATTTCAGACCGGTGGGAAATCCGGCGCCGCCCCGTCCCCGCAAACCGGATGCCTTCATCTCTTGCACGATCTGCTCCGGTGTCATTTCCAAGAGGGCCCTGGCGGTCCCCATGTACCCGTCTCGCGCAATATATTCGTCGATTTTATCCGGGTCGATCAGCCCTCTGTTCCGAAGCGCCACCAAGACCTGACGGCTGAAGAAACCGATATCCTTTATGGTGGGAATGAGCTGTTCGGCCTCAGGACTCTCAAACAGGAATTTTTGAGGGATGCGGCCTTTGATTAGAAATTCCTCCACAAAGTAGGGCACATCTTCAGTAGAGAGCTTTTGATAAAAGACCCCTTCGGGATAGGCGATCATAAGGGGGCCTGCGGCACAGAAACCGTTACAACCGGTGGTTGCAATAAACACTTCGTCCTGGAGTCCCCGCTTCTCGATTTCCGCTGCCAGGGCATCTCTTACCTCAAGCGATCCGCTGGATACGCAACTGGTTCCTGCGCAAATAAGGAGATGAACGCGATATTTCTTTTCCATAAGTGCCTCGTTTGCATTGAATGAAATGTTCGTTCTTTAACGAACCGGCTATGCCTGTCGAAAAATATTGACAGGACTTTGGGTGATGCGAAAAGGGACTAATATGTGGTCTCGCTGCCCACGGACAGGGCGTATTCAGGCACAGGATTTCCCTTCATCACATGTTCTTCAAAAATCCGTTGTATCTTTTCTTCATCCAGCAATACGTACTTGACCGGAGCCATATCCTTGACTTCCACCGTGATCATGGGCTCATGATTACAGAGCCCTGCACAACCGGAAGAGGTCAGAATGATATCCGTGGCATCGGCCTCCTGGATTTTGTCCAACAGGGAGTTCATGATTTTTCGGGCCCCGGCAGCAATTCCACAGGTTCCCATATGCACCGTAATCTTCACCCGGTACGCCCCGTCTCTCAGATTTACAGTGCCTTTTGAGGCGTCCTTGATCCGTTTGAGGTCTTCCACGCGAAGTTTAGCCATTGCTCAGCCTCCATTTTAATCGGGTACAAGCTTTTCTTTATTCCGGATCGTTGACAAGGTCCTGTATGAGTTTCAGCACCGCCGGATCGGTGATGGTGGTGACCCCTTCTATTTCCTTTTTGATGGACCGGGTATCCAACGATGTGTTTTTTCCGTTCAAATTGGATTCATATACAAAATCCACTTCCGGATTCCCCATAATGAGTGAAATTAGTGTGGCGCCCATATCTCCCAACGGTTTTCTGTCAATATGGCCGGCCTGAAAGGTTGCTCTCACTTCTGTGCCGCGGCCGGGTTGGGAATCAACCCGCAAATGTCCCCCGGCCTCTCGGGCAGCCGCTTCAAGTAAAGGCACCCCCAGTCCTACCCGTCGCGTGGACCGTGAAGTAAAGAAGGGATCCCGAATCCCGTTCAGGCTTTGGGCATCCATTCCAGACCCATTGTCTTTGATGGTAATCTCCAAAAGATCTTTCTTGCTGTCTTCTTCAATTGAGACCGATACCAGAGTGGCCCCGGCATTTGTGGCATTTTCCACAATATCCAGTATGTGCAGTGAAAGATCCTCCATAACATCCGGTTATTCCAGGATCTTTCGGCCGTTGACGCCTTTAAGGGCCATTTTCAGCTCCGCGGTAGTGGGACCTGCAACCCGTATCCGGGTGGGAGCCGATGCAATTCCGCTTAGGTCATGGGCGTCAGAAGCGGATATAAAGGCGAAATTTCCATACTCAGGGTAATGTGCCCTTGCCTCCTTAAGCGGTAGTCTTCTGGACACCTCCAGAGCATCAAAGGGCAATGCGTCGGGTATAAATCCCAACTGACTGATTACGCTGAAGCTTTGACGATCAATATGTGCGGCGATGGCCAGCCCGCCGCACTCGTGTATGGCGTTGACCACATCATTCACCGAAAGGTGCGTTCCCCCGATCAAGAGACGGGTGTTGATGGTCTCGACCTCGTCGAATTCATTGGCCACCACCTGCAGGCCAAATATATCTGCATCGTTTTCACCTGGAAAAAGGTTGGCATAGACCAGCGCCTGCATGGTCAGGGCGCTTTTCACATCATCAAATAGGCCGATAACATGGGCTTCCTCGGCAGTGGTAATTTCCATGCCTGGAATCACATTCAGTTCTGTGCCTGCTGCTGCGGCCATGACTGCCGGGGTGTTTTCCGCACTGTTATGATCCGTGATGGCAATAATGGCCAGGTTCCGTTTGACGGCTTCTCTGACGATGTTGATCGGCGTCATGTCCAGGGTGGCACAGGGTGAAAGACAGGAATGTGTGTGCGTATCAATGTGTAGTGTTCTTAGCGGTCCCTGCGCTCCTTTCTCCACAGCCACCTCTTTTTCAATTTCCGGGGACGCTCAATCAGCTGCCGGCAACACCCATCTCATAGAGTTTCCCCACCAGCTCAAATGTGGGCATGGTGCTGACCAGGATGGGGATCCCCTCTTCTTCCGCCTTTTTAACGGTTGGGGCGTCGGGTTCCCTGTTGTTCACCAGAATAATGCCTGACAGGGCCTTCATGACGGCTATGGCCACTATGTTCTGATGGGCCTGAAGGGTGATCCAGATGTCACCCTCCTGCGCATTTCCCATGACATCGCTTAGAAGGTCACTGGCATACCCGCGGTTCACGTCATGGTCCATGTGGTCGGCCCCGCTACGGACATGGAGTTCAAACTTGTCGGCAATTTCTTGAAGCTTCATTTTCGTTACCTTTAGGGATCTCAAGCAGAGGGCTGTCCATTGCCCCTATAGCTTTCCACAATGTCCACGATTTTTCCGGGATCCACCTGCCCATGGGTGGTTTCATCCACCACCATGACCGGGGCCAATCCGCAGGCCCCCACGCATCTGACCACTTCCAGGGAGTATTCCCGGTCTTCCGTGGTCTCCCCGATTCCCACGTGGAGATGTTGCTCCAGTTTTTCCAAAAGTCGGCCTGACCCTTTGACAAAGCATGCCGTCCCCAGGCAGACACGGATGGTATGGCGTCCCCGGGGAACCATGGTAAAGAAGGAGTAGAAGCTGACTACGCCGAATACATAAGACGAGGGCACCTCCAGGCCCAGTGCAATATAGTTTTGCACCGGTACGGGAAGAAATCCCAAGATACCCTGAACCTGTTGCAGCACGGGGATAAGCCCGCCTTTTTTGGGTTTGTAGGTGGACAAGATCTCATCGATTTTTTCTTTTGCATCT
>JAWLET010000305.1:0-3292 GCA_041685955.1 Desulfobacteraceae bacterium
CTTCAATACCTCCTCAGTTACACCTATGACATTGTCATCCTGGATATCATGGGGGTGAACGGTTTTGAACTCCTCAAGACGGCTGTGTCCAGGGGATTTCCCACCGTGATGCTCACTGCGCATGCCCTGTCCCCGGAGTCCTTGAAAAAGTCCATTAAACTGGGAGCGGTCTCCTTCCTCCCCAAAGAAAAGATCACCGAACTCAGCACATTTCTGGAAGACGTGGTCCTGGGCGAAGGCAAACCGGTCTGGGAAAAGCTCTTTGATAAGTTAGGAGGTTATTTCAGCAAACGCTTTGGTCCGGATTGGAAGGAAAAGGACCGGTTCTTCCAGGAATTTGAGGCCAAGCTGAAAGAGGAAATGGGAGAATAGGTTTCACCGGCATGGGTTACCTGAAAGGACTTCAGGAATATCTCGAGGCCAATTATCATCTATCCGCTTTTGATCGGGCGCTTGAATCCAAGCAGATGTGGGAATTCCACCTTCACCCCCGTCGCATCGTACAGGCCAGGGTTGATGAAAACCGGGTCTATGACCTGGTCCTGGCCGGGGAAAACCTGGAGCACACCCCCATCCCCAAAACCGATGTCAAATTTCTCTACCCGGCAGAACAGTCAGAGGCCATCAGGCCGATTCTCAAGACGGATAAAAAAGTGAGGGATCTTCAACTGGAACCCATCATCCCTACGCGAAAACGGCACCACATCAAAAACAAAACGCTTTTTCCTCTCTTAAAAGAACGAACCGTCCTCTTTTTCACCCTGCTCGAAGGTGAACTCATCAAGGGTATTCTCGGCGGATTCTCCCGCTATGAAATCACGGTGAACCTCAAGGGCGGCATTCCGGTCTATCTCCTCAGACACAGCATTTATGACCTTAGAGACAAAAAAGGGCGGTGTTTCTTGAAGTCGTTTCAGGAAAGCCGCAGGGACTGGGAAAAAAGCGAGTTGTTTATCGCTTCATGACCCGAATGTTCATGCGCGGAATTGGCCATCCCCAATCAGCAATCAACCATCTAATGTGCCCCGGTGAGACCCGCCAGCAGCCTTTTCGGTAGCTGAGCAAATTCCCCGTTGGACATGAAAAGCACGATGTCCCCTGACCGCACCGTCTGGATCAGGGCACTCAGGAGGTCCTCCGTGCCATCGAAATACAAGGCCTCAACCCCCCGCTTTTTGAGGTCCTGTACCAGCCTGGGGGATGAGAACCGCTGGGACTCAGGGATCATGTCCGTCAAAGGCGGCTTGGGGATCATTACCCGGTCCGCGGCGTCAAAGGATGCCGCATACCGGTCCTGGAATATATTGCGCCGGCTGGAGTTGGACCGGGGTTCAAACACCGTGATCAACCGGCCTGAATACCGTTCCCTGACCGCCCGGACTGTCTCCCTGACCGCTGTGGGGTGATGGGCGAAATCGTCCAAGACAGTGATATCGCCCTGCTTCCCGATAACTTCCTGCCGCCGCTTGACCCCTCCAAAAGTCTGAAGTGCATCCTTCAGATGAGGCCGGGGAATATTTAAAAACCCGGCCAATACCACCGTGGAAAGGAGATTCGAAATATTGTGGCGGCCATACAGGGGGGTAAGCACATCGAGATAGGCCTGATTCCCTCTTAAAATATTCACTCGGGTCAATCCATCCTGGACCTCTCCCTGTATTGCCCGCCACAGGTCAGGCCCAGGGTTGTGATGGGCCAAACCGTATTTCTCCACCCGACATTTTGCCCGCTTCACTTCCTCGGTGATGACGGGATCGTCCCCATTGGCGATAATCACACCGTCGGGGGGCACCAGGGCAATCAATTTTCTAAAGCTTTCAATGACATGGTCGAGATCTTTGTAGATGTCGGCGTGATCAAATTCAATGCTGGTTAAAATGACCGCCTGTGGCTTGTAATGCAAAAACTTGGGGCCTTTATCGAAAAAGGCGGTATCGTATTCATCCCCCTCCAGGACAAACCAGGGGCCGGACCCCAATTTATAGTTCTTCTCAAAATTGCGGGGGATCCCCCCGATCATGAACCCGGGATCCATGCCGGCCTTTTCCATAATCCACGCGGCAATGGCCGAGGTGGTGGTCTTGCCGTGGGTGCCGGTGATGACCACGGTCTGCTTCCCTGAAAGGGCGAATCGTCGAAGGGCCTGGGGAAAGGAAAGATAGGGAAGTTTTAACCTCCAGAGGGCCCGGGCCTCCGGATTCTCCCTTCGAATCACGTTTCCCACGATCACCAGATCAGGAAACGGCTCAAGGTGGGCGGGGTCATATCCTTCAAAAACCGCTATATTCAACGATCTTAAAAAGGTGCTCATGGGCGGATATACATTCTCATCCGAACCTGTCACCTGGTAACCCATGGATTTGAGCATACCCGCCAGGGAGGCCATTCCGGTCCCGCAGATCCCCAACAGGTGAATGCGATGGAGGGTGTCCGGGGTTCTGTTATACCGGGGTGACAAAAAATTTGGGGTCAAGGTTTGATCCGGTTCACCCACTATTCCACCTCGTTGAGGTCACAAATGGAGGGCTTTGGGGATAAAGCCGTACCCGCCGTAAAAACTCCTTGATATTTATTCTGTAATCATATAGCATACTGGATTCTATAAATTTGATCATAGTAAGGAGACATTCCAATGGCAAAAGTCTGTGATATGTGTGGTAAAAAACCGGTCGTGGGCTATAATGTCAGCCACGCCCATAACAAGACAAAGAAACGTTGGTATCCCAATCTTCAAACGGTCAGGTGCGTCCAAAACGGCCGGACGGTCAAGCTCAAGGCCTGTACCCGCTGTATCAGAGCAGGACTTGTGGTCAAGCCGCCAAGACAAGCGCGCCAGGCATCTTAGACCCGCTCTACGATCATGACATTCTTTACCTTTTTTATGGCCCCCATAATATCCTGAAGCTGCGCGTACCCATCCACCTCCATAGTGAAAAAGGCGATGCCTTTATTGTCCACTGTGGTCTTAATCTCGGCGTGGATAATGTTGGCATTGTGCTGGCTGATGATAGCACTGATGTCCGCAAGAATTCCCTTTCGTTCCACACTGGTCACTCGCAACTTGGCGGGATACACGGACTTGTCGGCGGGTTCCCACGACACATCTACCAATCGGTCGGCCTCGGCATTCTGGATGTGTCGGCACTTCTCATGATGGATGGTAATCCCCCGGCCCCGGGTGATAAATCCCACCACTTTTTCGCCGGGCAGCGGGTTACAACAATTGGCGAAATGGAGCAACACATCACTCATTCCATGGACCTTGATCGAATGTTCCCCCCTGGGCCGCTTG
>JAWLET010000039.1:0-14320 GCA_041685955.1 Desulfobacteraceae bacterium
CGTCAATGTGGTCTTGCCATGATCAATGTGGCCTATGGTGCCCACGTTTACATGCGGCTTCTTCCTCTCAAACTTCTTCTTGGCCATCTCTTCTCCTCCTACGTGATCAATCGTGAAGCATGATCAACCCGCGTTTCATCACTACTGCTTATCGCCGACGCTACAGCTTACCACCGATAATGGGCAAAGGCCTTGTTGGCCTCGGCCATCCTGTGCGTGTCTTCTTTTTTCTTGATGGAGGCCCCTCTCTGGTTGGCGGCGTCCATGAGTTCACCTGCCAGCTTTGCAGCCATGGTCTTTTCACCCCTGGCCCTGCTGAAATTGATAATCCATCGCATGCTCAATGCGCGCCTTCTGGCCGGCCGTACCTCAGTGGGTACCTGATATGTGGACCCCCCGACTCTGCGGGATTTTACCTCCACAGCAGGTCTCACATTCTCCAATGCGGTTTGAAAAACGGCCAATGGATCTGATTTTGTCTTTTCCTCTATGATCGCCAAGGCCTGATAACTGATCGCCTGCGCCGAGCTTTTTTTCCCTTTTTTCATCAGATTGTTGATGAACTTGGCCAAAAGCACGTTCCTGTATTTTGGATCCGGCCTTATGTCTCGTTTGGCAGCCACTCTCTTTCTGGACATGAAGATTCTCCACAAATGAATAAACGATTTACCCACACGCGTTAACAGATGAATATGGGCAGTTACTCAATATTAAAGTGCAGCGGATCAGGCGCCGCCCCTTCATTTTTCTAAGACGGTCATGAAAGGCCCTTGGGCCGTTTGGCGCCATACTTTGAACGGCCCTGGCGCCGGTCATCCACGCCCGTGGTATCCATGGTTCCCCGGACCACATGGTATCTGACGCCGGGAAGGTCTTTCACCCGGCCACCCCTGATCAGGACTACGGAATGCTCTTGCAGGTTGTGACCCATGCCCGGAATGTACGAGGTGGCTTCAATCCCGTTCGTCAGCCTGACCCTCGCCACTTTTCTCAAGGCGGAGTTGGGTTTTTTGGGTGTGGACGTATAGACGCGCACACAAACCCCTCTTTTTTGCGGCGCACCCTGAAGTGCGGGGGTGGTGACCTTTTTTTTGGGTCTGTGACGGCCCTTTCTGACCAGTTGGTTGATCGTCGCCATAAACTCTCCTTCGTTTTGACGGAACAGGGTGCCTTTCAGCCTCATTTGTGGCTGAAATCACAAAATTCTTTTTTATATTTTCTTTTCATGATCTTGTCAAGACAATTCGACGTGCTCCGTTAGAAAAATTAACTCTGAGCCTGCTTTCCCCAACATGTCTTGAGAGGGAGCCCATTGCCTTTCTGTTTTGGCTTCTGAATGCATGGAATTTGGTCCTTGACACCTTTTGTCGGCCTTACGCGTTGATATCCATCTGTATGTTTCTGTAGCTCTTGGTGCCGGTTCCGGCCGGAATAAGCCGTCCCATGATCACGTTTTCTTTGAGTCCCTTCAAAAGATCCACTTTGCCAGCGATGCTGGCATCGGATAACACTTTGGTGGTTTCCTGAAAAGAGGCTGCAGAAATAAAGCTTTCCGTATTCAATGAGGCCTTGGTGATTCCCAGGAGGAGAGGTTGGGCAGTGGCCGGCTTTTTCCCCTGTTGAATCAGCATCTCATTTTCGTTTTCAAACCGCCACTTGACCACGTTTTCTCCCAGCAGGAACGGGGAATCCCCCGGATCTGTAACACTCACCTGTCTCACCATCTGACGGACGATCACCTCAATGTGCTTGTCGTTGATTCTTACGCCCTGCAGTCGGTAGACCTCCTGCACCTCGTTGACCAGGTATTTGGCCAGGTCCTTCAACCCTCGGATTTTCAATATGTCGTGCGGATCAGCCGAGCCGTCCATTAATGCCTCTCCGGCCCTTACGTAATCCCCTTCCAGCACACTCACATGTTTCCCTCTGGGAACAAAGTAATCCACTGAATCTCCCACTTCAGGGGTGATGGTCATTTTTCGCTTCCCCTTGGTGTATTTACCGAACGATACGGTGCCGTCTATTTCCGAGATGATGGCCGTTTCTTTGGGTTTCCGCACCTCAAACAGTTCCGCCACTCGCGGCAGACCGCCGGTAATGTCTTTGGTCTTGGTGGTCTCTCTCGGGATCTTACCCAACACTGCGCCGGATCCCAGGGTGTCCCCTTCGTTGACCATAATGATGGCACCCACCGGCAGGTGGTACCGGGCCTTGGCATTGGCGGTTTCAGGCAGGGTAGCGGTTTTTCCGCTTTTGTCTTTGATGGAGATCCGGGGCCTGGCATCGGTCATATCCCGGGATTCCACGATGACCCGACTAATCTTTCCCGTAACCGGGTCCCGTTTCTCCTGCATGGTTTTTCCTTCCACCACATCCCCGAATTTGATCGTACCGGGGACTTCCGTCAATATGGGTATGGTGAAAGGGTCCCATTCAGCCAGGACCTGCGAAGGATTCACATGCTGGTCTTCACGGACTCTCAGGGTGGCGCCGTAGATGATGGGGTATCTTTCGATTTCCCTGCCGCCCCGGCCCATAATGGCGATCTCTCCGTTCCGGTTCATGACCACCAGATTGCCTTCGTCATTTTCCACTGTCTTTAGTCCCAAAAATTTTACACGGCCTTCATTTACAGACTGGATGGTGGTTTGCTCCACCCGTTTGCTGGCCGTACCACCGATATGAAACGTCCGCATGGTGAGCTGGGTACCGGGTTCTCCGATGGACTGGGCTGCAATCACTCCCACGGCCTCGCCCAGATTGACTTCATGGCCGTGTGCCAGGTCTCTGCCATAGCACTTTTTGCAGACCCCCCGTTTGGTCTCACAGGTCAGCACAGATCTGATTTTCAACTTTTCGACCCCTGCCTTTTCTATCAGGTCCACCTTGTGTTCATCGATCTCCTCATTGGCCCCTACCAGCAGGTCGCCGGTGACGGGATCGTATATGTCGTCCACCGCCACTCGGCCCAAGATTCGTTCCCCCACCCGTTGAAGGATTTCGCCTCCTTCCACCAGGGCTTCCACCTCGATTCCGTTCATGGTGCCGCAGTCCACCTCAGTGATAATCGCTTCCTGGGATACATCCACCAGTCGTCGGGTCAAGTATCCGGAGTTGGCGGTTTTAAGGGCTGTATCGGCCAGGCCCTTCCGGGCGCCATGGGTGGAGATAAAGTATTGCAGTACGGTCAATCCCTCCCTGAAATTCGAGGTAATGGGGGTTTCAATGATTTCCCCGGAAGGCTTGGCCATCAATCCTCTCATCCCGGCCAGCTGCCGCATCTGATCCTTACTCCCCCTGGCGCCGGAATCAGACATCATATAGACCGGGTTAAAACTATTGACTTCGACCGATTCATCTCCCGCGCCCTTGACCACATCCACGGCCATCTCCTTCATCATTTCGGCGGCCACATTTTCGGTGGACTGGGCCCATATGTCCACCACCTTGTTGTATTTTTCGCCATCGGTAATGAGGCCGTCGATATACTGATCCTCGATGCGTTTGACCTCTGTTTCCGCCCTTTGAATAATGGCTTCTTTCTGGGTCGGAATGACCATGTCCTTCATGGAAATGGATATCCCTGAGAGAGTGGCGTATTTATATCCGATATCCTTGAGCCGGTCCGCTAGGATGACAGTGGCTTTGATCCCTGCCTTTCGATAGGATTCATTGATCAGGATCCGGAGCTCCTTTTTGGCCATCACCCGGTTTACCAGGCTGAACGGGATCTTATCTGTGGGGATCCCCTCATACAGAAGGATCCGACCCGTGGTGGTGTTCTCCAGACTTCCGTTGATGCGGACCTTTATGGGGGCATGCAGGTCCAATGCCCCGGCATCATAAGCCATTCTCACTTCCTTGGGACTTGAAAATGCCTTGCCCGCTCCCCGGGAAAAGGGTCGATCCCGGGTCATGTAATACAGCCCCAGTACGATATCCTGACTGGGTACGATAATGGGATCGCCATTGGCAGGAGAGAGGATATTGTTGGTGGACATCATCAATACCCTGGCCTCTATCTGGGCCTCAATGGACAATGGGATATGGACCGCCATCTGGTCTCCATCAAAGTCCGCATTAAAGGCCGTACACACCAAGGGGTGCAATTGAATCGCCTTTCCTTCGATCAGGATGGGTTCAAAGGCCTGGATGCCCAATCGATGGAGTGTGGGGGCCCGGTTCAGCAATACGCAGTATTCCGTTACCACTTCGTCCAGTGCATCCCAGACCTCTGGGGGTTCTCTTTCCACCATCTTTTTGGCACTTTTGATAGTGGTGACCAACCCCTTTTCATCCAGTTTGTTGTATATAAACGGTTTGAAAAGCTCCAGGGCCATTTTTTTGGGGATTCCGCACTGGTGAAGTCTGAGATCAGGACCCACCACTATAACCGAGCGGCCCGAATAGTCCACACGCTTACCGAGAAGGTTCTGTCTGAATCTTCCCTGTTTCCCTTTCAGCATATCGCTCAGGGATTTAAAGGGCCGTTTATTGGCCCCGGTGACCACTTTCCCCCGCCTTCCATTGTCAAACAGGACATCCACCGACTCTTGAAGCATTCTCTTTTCGTTTCTCACGATGATATCGGGAGCGTTGAGTTCCAGAAGCCTTTTGAGCCGGTTGTTGCGGTTGATGACCCGTCTGTACAGATCGTTCAAATCAGAGGTGGCAAACCGGCCTCCGTCCAGCGGTACAAGGGGTCTTAAGTCCGGGGGGAGGACCGGAACCACGTTCAATATGGTCCATTCCGGGCGGTTTTTGGATTCCTTAAAGGCGTTGATGATCTTGAGGCGCTTGCCCAATTTCTTCCGCTTGGCTTCCGACTTGGTGCCCGACATCTCAATTCTGAGACTCTCTGAAAGGGCATCTAAATCCAGCTCTTTTAGCATAGTCTCAATGGCCTCGGCACCAATGCCTGCGATGAACCGATCCCCGTAATCCTCCCGGGCCTGATCCAATTGTTCATCGGTCAATACCGTCCCTTTAATCATCGGGGTGTCCTTGGGATCGATGATGATATGCCCCTCAAAATACAGGACCCTTTCCAGATCCTTGAGGGTCAAATCCAGCAGGTTGCCCACCTTGGAAGGAAGGGCCTTCAAAAACCAGATATGGGCCACCGGAGCGGCCAGGGCAATATGTCCCATCCGTTCTCGACGGACCTTGCTCTGGATCACTTCCACACCGCATTTCTCACACACAATCCCCCTGTGCTTCATTCGTTTGTACTTGCCGCAATTACACTCATAGTCTTTTATGGGGCCGAAGATCCGGGAACAGAAGAGTCCTTCCCGTTCCGGTTTAAAGGTGCGGTAATTAATGGTCTCGGGCTTTTTGACCTCGCCAAAGGACCACTCTTTGATTTTTTCCGGTGAGGCCAAGGAGATTCTGACCGCGTTGAAACTGGATGGATCCTTGGGCTTGGCAAAAAAATTGTATAATTCTTCCAATGTCTTTCTCCCTTTTACATTTTCGATTTATAATCGATAATGTTCATCCCTACTTTAGATTTGAGTGTCCTCAAAAAGCTCGACCTCGAGGCCTAAACTCTGAAGCTCTTTCATCAACACCTTGAAAGATTCCGGAATCCCGGCCTCCAGGACGTTATTCCCTTTGACGATGCGTTCGTACATCCGGGTTCTTCCCGCCACATCATCTGATTTGACGGTCAGAAATTCCTGGAGGGTGTAGGCGGCCCCATAGGCCTCCATGGCCCAGACTTCCATTTCACCCAGCCTCTGACCCCCAAACTGGGCCTTTCCCCCCAGCGGTTGCTGTGTCACCAAGGAATAGGGGCCGATGGAGCGTGCGTGAAGTTTATCATCCACCAGATGATGGAGCTTCATGATGTACATCATTCCCACGGTGATCTGCTGATCAAAAGGCTCTCCCGTACGGCCATCATAGAGTGTCGCCTGCCCGGTTGTGGGCAGACCGGCCTCTTTGAGGCAGGCCTTGATCTCTTCTTCCTTGGCGCCGTCAAACACCGGGGTGGCCATGGGCAGGCCATTGCCCATCAAACTGGCTTCCCTGATCAGGTCGTTATCCGAGCTGTTTTCAAAATATTCGGCGTATTCCTTTTCAGTAAAGACTTTCTTCAATCTGTTTTTCACGGTCTGGATATCGTGCATCTTTTCCACCAGATCCCCGATCTGTCGGCCCAGTTCATAGGAGGCCCAGCCCAGGTGTGTTTCCAGGACCTGGCCCACATTCATCCTTGATGGCACGCCCAGGGGATTCAAGACCAGGTCGACCGGCGTTCCGTCCGCAAAATAGGGCATGTCTTCCACCGGTAAAATCCGGGACAAAACGCCCTTGTTTCCGTGGCGGCCGGCCATCTTGTCGCCCACGGACAATTTGCGTTTGACCGCCACATAGACTTTCACCATTTTGATAACGCCTGGCGCCAGTTCATCGCCGAGTCCGAAATTTTCCAATTTTTCTTCGCAGGCGGATGTGATTTGGTCGATCTTGGTCAAACAGTTATCTACGATGGATTCTATCCGGTCTATGACATCCATGGAGACATCCAGGTCAGCCCCTTTCCACGCCTCGATCGGTATGTCTTCGACATGCTGCGAGGCGATAGACTGGTTGGCCTCTAAAAGGGGGGGGTCGGAAGCTTTTCCGGGATAAAAAAGGTCGGTTTTCAACTGGTTCCCCGGTAAGACCCCTTTCAGCTTATCTTTGGCGCTTCTGACCATTATGTCTATTTCATCCTGCAGATCCTTTTTGAGTTTTCGGGTTTCTTCCTCATCTATGGCAATGCTTCTCTCATCTTTTTCCACCCCCGCCCTTGAAAACACCTTGGCATCGATGACAATACCGTTGACTCCCGGAGGAACCCTGAGACTCGTATCCTTGACATCGCCCGCCTTGTCCCCGAATATGGCTCTCAACAACTTTTCTTCAGGGGAAAGCTGGGTTTCCCCTTTCGGGGTTATCTTGCCCACAAGGATGTCGCCCTGTTGAATCTCTGCGCCGATCATGATGATGCCGCTCTCATCCAGATGCTTAAGGGCCTCCTCGCCTACGTTGGGTATGTCCCGGGTGATCTCTTCCCGCCCCAGCTTGGTATCCCGGGAGACCACTTCAAACTCCTCGATGTGAATGGAGGTGTAACAGTCTTCCTTCACCACCCGCTCACTGATCAGAATAGAGTCTTCAAAATTGTATCCGCCCCAGGACATAAAAGCCACCATCACATTCCTGCCCAAGGCCAGTTCACCGAGGTGGGTGGCAGGACCGTCTGCAATGATCTGTCCCTTTTTGACCACATCCCCCCTTTTCACGATCGGTTTTTGGGTGTAGCAGCTGTTTTGATTCGATTTTTTGAACTTGAGTAATTTGTATATTTCGACTTCCGGTTCCTCATCATCGACGGTTTCGCTGGCCCTGACCACGATTCGCGAGGCATCCACGTCCTCAATGACGCCCTCTCTTTTGGCCACCACTGAAACCCCTGCATCCCGGGCGACCACTTGTTCTATGCCGGTACCGACCAGAGGCGATTCCGCCTTCAGGAGGGGGACGGCCTGTCGCTGCATGTTAGACCCCATCAAGGCCCTGTTGGCGTCGTCGTGCTCCAGAAAGGGGACCAGAGAGGCCGAGATGCTGACCAACTGGTCTGGAGAAACATCCATATATTTTACCTCCTGGACCGGCACCTTGTTGGCCTCTCCGGCAATTCGAACCGCGGCCTCTTCTCTTATGAACTTACCGGTTTTATCTAAGGGTGCATTGGCCTGGGCAATGGGATACTCTTTTTCATCCAGTGCGGACAGATATTCAATGTCCCTGGTGGCAACGCCGTTTTCCACATGCCGATAAGGGGTCTCGATAAACCCGAAATCATTGACCGTGGCATAGGTGCTCAAAGAGACGATGAGGCCGATATTGGGTCCCTCAGGAGTCTCAATAGGGCATATCCTGCCGTAATGGGTGGGATGCACGTCCCTGACTTCAAACCCCGCTCTTTCCCGGGTCAGACCGCCGGGTCCCAGGGCACTCAGCCTCCGCTTGTGGGTGACCTCGGACAAGGGGTTGGTCTGATCCATAAACTGGGAGAGCTGGCTGGTACCGAAAAATTCTTTCACCACAGCGGAAACCGGTTTGGAGTTGATCAAATCGTGGGGCATCAGTGTTTCCACTTCCTGAAGACTCATTCGCTCCTTAATGGCCCGTTCCATCCTGACCAGACCGATCCGGTATTGATTCTCTAAGAGTTCACCCACGGCCCTGACCCGTCTGTTGCCTAAGTTATCGATATCATCCACCATGGCCTCGGTGCTCTTGAGCCTGATCAGTTCCTCCACCGTTGCCAGGATATCCTCTTTTCTCAAGGTCCTGTGATCCAGGGGAACGTCCAGATCCAGGCGATAGTTGAGTTTGAGCCGTCCCACTTTGGATAAGTCATAGGTATTCATATCGAAAAAGAGGTTTGCAAAAAAGGCCTCTGCCACCTCCTGGGTGGGGGGGCTGCTGGGTCTCATTTTACGGTAGATGTCCAAAACCGCTTCATCGGGTCTGGTGATCCTGTCCACCAGGAGGGTTTCTCGTATGCCGGCGCCCGTCCCCTGATGGTCTATGATGAGGCACTCCACATGGGATATCTTCTTTTCAGTTATGGTTTTAAGGGCATCCGGCGTAAGGGATTGATTGATCTCAACCATGATTTCACCGGTATCCGGGTCTGACACGTCATCCGCAACCACCCGGCCGTCAATCTCTTCATCATCAATGGGGAGACGTATTCTTTCTTTATCCAGACACAGGACTTCCCGGACCCCTTTCTCAGAAAGGGCATTGATGAGCTTTTCTGTAAATGTCTGGTCCTGGGCAGCAATGACGTCTTGCGTTTCAGGGTCTGTCACCTCCTGTGCCAGATGCCAATCGCCTTTCTTCATGAATTCCGTGGCGACCGGGATGGGTACGGGAATACGGGGGGAAAAGGCGTCCATGGCACTCAGGGATTTGATGAGACGTTTGGTAAATTTCACCCCTTTCTTGGCCAGGACCTCCCCGGTATCCGGATCAACGATTTCTTTTGAAACCCTTTCCTGACGAAGACTTTCCGGCCTGGATTCTTTCCACCATGTCCCGTTTTCAAAGGCGATCATCTCCGTGGAATAGAACCGCTTCAAAAGCGCCTTGGTGGAATACCCCAGGGCCTTGAGTAAAATAGTGGCCGGAAATTTTCTCCGCCTGTCTATGCGAACATGGAGAATGTCCTTGGGGTCAAACTCAAAGTCGAGCCAAGACCCTCGCAGGGGGATGATTCGTGCCGAATAAAGGAGCTTTCCACTGGAATGGGTCTTCCCCTTGTCATGGTCAAAAAAGGCCCCTGGGGACCGGTGCAATTGGCTCACCACCGCACGCTCGGTACTGTTTATGATGAACGTTCCCCGGTTGGTCATCAACGGGAGGGTCCCGAAATAGATCTCCTGCTCCTTGATATCCCTGATGCTTTTTGTTTCGTTGACATCGTCTGTATCAAACACAACCAGGCGGACCGTCAGTCTCAGCGAAGTTTCATAGGTCATCCCTTTGTTGATGCAGTCCTCTTTACTGTATTTGCTGGGCTCAAAGGCATATTTGACAAATTCAAGTGAAGATGTGCCTGCAAAATCATGAATAGGGAAAACACTTCGAAACGCGCCCTGAAGACCGATATCTTCTCGATCCTCCGGTTTTACCTTGGCCTGCAGGAACCGCTCGTAGGAACGCTTCTGCATGTCAATGAGGTTTGGCGTCTCTATGACCTTGTCGATTTTACCGAAAGTTTTTCTGATACGGCGTTTGACACCATCGGTCTGCGTCATGGTATCTCCTCGGACTTTGAATGTGGATGATTGAAGACCGAATTGTGGGCTACTTCAATCGAAAATCAATGAACCATAAGTATTAATGAACCATAAGTATTAAGGTCTTTGGGCTTTCTCAGAAGAAAGCTATTCCAAAAGCGTTTCGTTAATCTCTGCCGGCATAGAAACCGGCTGGGTTGTTGCACAATGTTTGCTGCCATACAGGGCTGTCAGATCCGGATTGAAACTGAAACATGTGCGGGCCTTGTCTTGATGTCATTTTTTTATCCGCTACCGCTTTAGTGCCTGAACAGTCCCTGTTCAGGCACCATGGCGAATTGCGGTCCCGCTGTATGCGGGATGATTTTCCTTAAATAAGCGTCGACGTAGAAGCGTTGATTTCGCCGTTATTTGATTTCAACCGTGGCGCCCACCTCTTCAAGCTGAGTCTTAACACTTTCGGCCTCGTCTTTCGGGACGCCTTCCTTAATCGGGCTGGGCACTCCATCCACCACCCCTTTGGCCTCTTTAAGGCCCAAGCCTGTGATGGAACGGACCACCTTGATTACCTGAATTTTCTGATCGCCCACGGCCGTGAGCACTGCATCGAACTCAGTCTGCTCTGCCTCCTCTGCCTGTGCTTCCCCACCCGGTGCGGCGGCAACAGCCACGGGAGCCGCCGCACTGACACCGAATTTATCTTCCAATTCCTTCACGAACTCGGAGAGTTCAAGGACTGTCATATTTGATATGAATTCAATAACGTCTTCTTTGCTGATATTATCTGCCATTTCCATCTCCTGATTTCCACAATGATTATGGGTTAAAGCTATTGTGCTTTTTGCTCTTCGATCGCCTTCAAGACATTCATCAGGTTGACCGTTACCCCGCTTAACACCCGTACAAAGGCGGTGGGAACGCCGTGCATCACCGAAAGGGTCTTGGCCAGCAGGATGTCCCTTCCAGGCAGGGCAGCCAAGTGCTGAACATCCCCGGAGCCCATGGGCTTTCCTGATATCTGGGCCCCCTTGATCTCCAGGTCCTTGTGATCTTTTTGAAAGTCCACCAGAACCTTTGCCGGAGCAACCACATCATCATAGGTAAGCGCGACGGCTGAAGGACCCGTCATATGCTCAATCATCTTCTGGGTCCCGGTCTCCTCACTTGCCCGTTTCAAAAGCCTGTTTTTCACAACCTGAAATTCGGCCTTCACATTTCTGAGCTCATTGCGCAAGGTATTCATGGCCTCTACATTGAGCCCTTTATAGGTCACAATGAAAGTGGCTTGCGCCTTTTCGAGCCGTTCGTGAAGTTGTGCAACAAATTGCTCTTTTTCTTCTCTTTTCATATTCACCTCCTCTCCTTTTGACAAATGAATTGTCAAAGACAAAAGGTGTACACCTTACCTTTATTCAGTCTCGGCAGGCTTACGCGATTAAGTCCCTTTGCCGAATTGAGCAAAATTTGTTTCGGCAATGAGGACGCCTACTGTCTTTGACCAAAAAACAGCTTCCGTTTACATTAGGGACATGACATATGTTACATTGTGTTCGACAGCTGTGGTAATCGCCTCTGGCAGCCCGGCCATATGGGATTCGGCTGTCCCGAAGACGCCTTATTCTCTAAATGAAAAGGGTTCATGGATGGGAGTACCAACAGCGTACGGTTTTGTTTCCGTCTCAAATGAAATTGTATACTATTATCATGTGGGTTGGCTTCAGTGGTGACTTACCGGCTCAGAAGATCCTTTATGTGTACAGGATCAACCTTGATGCCCGGGCCCATTGTTGACGAAAGGGCAATGCCCCTGAAATAGACCCCTTTACTTGCAGGCGGTTTCAGTTTTTGTATGGTATCGATAAAGGCGGCAGTATTTTCCAGGAGTTTTTCCACCCCAAAGGAAACCTTGCCGATGGACGCATGGACGATCCCCGCTTTTTCCACCTTGAATTCAATCTTCCCGGCCTTGATTTCAGTTACGGCTCTGGCGATATCAAATGTGACCGTGCCCAGCTTGGCGTTGGGCATCATCCCTCGCGGACCCAGTATTCGACCCAGTTTTCCCACAGCTCCCATCATATCCGGTGTGGCGACAGCCTTATCAAATTCAAGCCATCCCTCCTGCACCTTTGCCACGAGTTCATCTGAACCTGCATAGTCCGCGCCGGCATCCAAGGCTTCTTTTTCCTTTTCACCTTTTGCAAAAACCGCCACCTTGATCTCTTTGCCCACCCCGTGGGGCAGGGCAACCGTCCCCCGTACCATCTGATCTGCATGCCTGGGGTCTACCCCTAATTTGACGGCCAGGTCCACACTTTCGTCAAAACCGGCATAAGCACAATCCACTGTCAGTTGAGCCGCTTCCTCGAATTTGTATCGTTTCAATTTGTCGATTTTGTCGACCTGGCTCCTGTATTTTTTGCCTTTCCTGGCCATATCTGACTTCCCCTCACATTAAGATTCACTCACCGTAATACCCATACTCCTTGCAGTCCCTTCGACAATCCTGCTGGCCCCGGCCAGATCTACAGCGTTGAGATCCTCCAGTTTGATTTTGGCGATTTCCTCCACCTGGGCCGGGGTTACGGTTCCCACCTTCTCCCTGTTGGGTTCGGCGGAGCCCTTGGCTATTTTGGCTGCCTGTTTCAATAGGATGGACGCCGGAGGCGTTTTTGTGATGAACGAAAAAGATCTGTCCGCATAGATGGTAATGATTACCGGGATAACCGTGCCGGCCTGATCCTGTGTTTTGGCATTGAACGCCTTGCAAAACTCCGCGATATTCACACCATGTTGACCCAATGCCGGTCCGATGGGCGGAGAAGGATTGGCCTGACCTCCTTTTACCTGGAGTTTAACAGATGCTAATATTTTTTTTGCCATGTTGAACCTCTTTTTAATCTCTCAGTAAACCATCAGAAGGACGGCGGGTCGACCTTCTGAAATTGAACATCATCAATTGGCCTCAAGTCTTATTTACCTGGATAAAATCGAGTTCCACAGGGGTGGGCCGGCCGAATATGGTGATGAGAACCCGCAATTTCTCTTTGTCCGGCTTCACTTCATCCACAATCCCTTGGAAATTGGTGAAAGGACCGTCGATGACCCTGACCTCGTCTCCCTCACCGAAGCTGTATTTCGGTTTGGGCCTGTTCACCCCTTCTTCCATTTGATGGATTATTCTTTCCGCTTCCTGGTCGGAAATGGGCGTCGGCTTGACTTCCCCACCCACAAACCCGGTGACCTTTGACGTGTTTCGGACCGTATGCCAGGTGTCCTGGTTTAAGACCATCTGGACCAGGATATATCCGGGGTAGAATTTTCTGGAAGAGGTCTTTTTTTCTCCTTTTCTCAGTTCAACCACCTGTTCGGTGGGCACAAGGATCTCCCCAAAGTAGTCTTGTTGACCCAGGGATTCAATCCGTTCACGAAGCGACTTTTTGACCTTGTCTTCAAACCCTGAGTAGGTATGGACAATGTACCATTTCAGTTCCACGGCAACACCTGGTGGTCATAATCTGAGAATCGAAGCCTCCGGTCTTTCAGCAAAACAGCCTCCTGGTTTCAGCAACGCAAAGGGAACGCCGCGTTCAACGGTGTTTGATTCAAATCAGACCCGAAGGCCGTGCATTCGGGTGCGTAATCGTTTAATTCACAATGATCTTGATAATTTTTATCAGGCCGAAATCCACCAATCCGAGATATAAGGCAACAAAAAGCGTGAGCACAATCACCACAGCGGTGGAGGCCAGCAATTCCTTTCGAGTCGGCCACTTTACTTTCCGTAATTCGGTTTTTGCCTCCCTTAGAAAAAGACTTGTCTTTTTCACGGCCCTTGACGCAAATCCGGCCTCTTTTCCCCTGGTTTCAGATGCCTTCTTCTGAACCGTCTTCTGAACTGTGCGGGCAGGTATGTCGTTTACCTGCTTAGCCTTCGGCTGGGGCGGCGTTTCTTCATCGACACGGGTGGACTGGGTGCTTTTTGGGGGTGCCGCATTCTTTTTCTTTATGTTTTTTTTCTTTTTACCCTTTTTCGCCGGTTTTTTCATTTTGGATTTGGCTTTCCTGGGTTTCTCGCAAGTTTTGGATTGTTTCCATTAAAAAGTCGCCCCTGTCACAGCCCCTGACGACGTCGGTCTGTGCAACACAAAAAAAAATGGCAGGCCAGGAGGGATTCGAACCCCCATCACCCGGATTTGGAGTCCGGTGCTCTAGCCGTTAGAGCTACTGGCCTGCATCCTTATGGAACAAGCTATTTTGATTCCTTATGAAATGTGTGTGTTCTGCAAAAAGGGCAATATTTTTTGAACCCGAGCTTGTCCGGTGTTTTGCGTTTGTTCTTTGTGCTCGTGTAGTTTTTGTTCTTACACTGTTCGCAGGCCAATGTGATAATATCGCGCATATCCTGAACATCTCCCTATTCAATAATGTCACTGATGACGCCTGCACCGACGGTTCTTCCACCTTCACGAATGGCGAACCGCAATTCCTTTTCCATGGCAATGGGCGTAATC
>JAWLET010000306.1:0-3274 GCA_041685955.1 Desulfobacteraceae bacterium
TGAGGAGGCCACCCAGATCACCGTGCTGGGGGCGATCCTGAAGCGTTTGGCTATCGGAGGATATCTAATAATCGGGTCCCATGAACGACTTTCGGCTGACATTCCGGACCTGGTTCAAGCCGGGCCTTTGCCCTATCTGTTCGAGTCAAAAGGTTCCAGGGTTCACAGGTTTGGGGAGAAGCCGACTTCTAAACCCGGCCCCGGTAATAGGCCAGCTTTGGGGCGTGGGGCTCGAAGGCCGCTTCAAGCTGACGGAACCGGGGAAGAGCATCTGTGGTATCAGTGGCGGCGCTTACCAATTGTCTCACATGATCCGGAGTGGAGCATCCCACGATGATGAGATCCACGGGGCAGTTCAGGGCGTAGCGGATCAGGATGTCCGCGGCGATGCCGTTTTCCGGCTGCACAAACATGCCCCCGCCCAGGCATTTCATGCCGATCACCATCATCCCTTTGGTTTTGGCCGCATGAACTACATGATCCAGAAATCCGCCCAGGATGGTCTCTGCAGGATTTACCGGAAGGAGTACGGAATCCAGGGGCCAGTGGGCCACAGCGTATTTGAGCACCTTGGGGTCATGATGGCCGGTGGCCCCGATATGCCGGACCCTCCCTTGTTCCCTGGCCTGAACAAAGGCCTCCAGGGCCCCGCCTGGCCCTTCCATTTGCCGGATGTCCTCCCAGGTCCGGAGATCATGCATCTGCCACAGGTCCAGATGATCCACATGCAGGGTGTTCAGGCTGTTTTCCAGATCGGCCAGGGCCTGCTCAAAGGTCCTGGCCGGGGATTTACTGGTCTGAAAGACCGTGTCTCGGACTTCCGGACGGTCGGCCCAGACCGACCCCAGATAGGTTTGGCTGTCCTGATAGGCGGGTGCCGTGTCAAAGTAAAGAATGTGGTGCACAATGGCTTCATGGATGACTTCCCGGGCCCGGGCATCCTGGTTGGTGGTCCGCAAAATGCCTTCTCCGCCGAGACCGATTCGGGTAACGACCGGGCCTTTGGCCCCAAAGGTGATGGTGGGCAGGTCAGACATAAGTCCTCCTTAAAAATAATCAGCGGGCGAAATTAAGGACTGTCCAGGTCCCTTCATATCTGAGAGGTTCCTTGTCCTGCTGTTCACCGCTGATGCATACCGCTCTTTGTGATCTGCTCGTCCAGCCAGTCAAAGATCACTGCACAGGAAAGAGAAAGATTGCCGATCTGGCAATGGCTGTCCGCACCCTGGTCCGTGGTGAACGTGTATCGGGTGACTTCACCGCCCGCGGTGTCGGCAAACCGATCCCCCTGCCGAACAGGCTCCTGACCCTCGCCTTGGCCCACCAGGGTTAGGCAGTGTGCCTTCACTTGGCGCAGGTGTTCCTCGTCGACCCGGAAGGCTTGCAGATATTGAAAGAGTTGTTTGAAGGTATACTTTCCAAAGCGCGCGCACATATGCTGGAGCTGGCGTTTCTGGATTTTGGACATGACCTCATTGGGGATCTGATCAAAGTCGGCCGGGCCGAAATCGTCCTCATCCGGCATGGCCAAGGGGTCCATGGGCATGAAGCCGGCCATATAGGCACAAAGGTCCACAATGGGGGAGTTGAGGATCACATAGGGGATACGCGCATCATATGCGGCCGCGCGCATGGCAAAATATCCCCCGAGGCTGATCCCGTACAGGGCCAGGGTGTCATATGTTACATCCGGCCGCGTGAGTGCATAGTCCACCACTGCGCCAATGGGCCTTTCATAGTCGGGCCGGAAAATCATCTCCGGGTGCGCGCGCAGGCAATCCACCTGTCCGGGACCGGCAAACAACAGGACGTTATAGCCCCGTTCCAGAGCCGCCAGTCCGCCCTGCAATCCACTCTCTTCGCAGGTCCCGTCAAACCCGCTCATGATCAGGACAGTGTTGCGGGGGTGAATGTTCCCATCGGGTTTGAGAAAATAACCGGGCAGCCATTTTTCCTCGAAGGGGATTTTTAGGACCTGGATAAACATGCCTGTATGCTGCATTCCCCGGATAAAGCACGCCTGCGACTTTTGCCCCAGCATAGGCCGCTGGGGATCGTGGATATCCGCATAATATTCAGCGGCCCGGAAATAGTTGGCGGCCCGCAAAAAGGCGTCGCGGGCGCTGATGCGGTGTCCGGCATCGGCTCGCTGAATAGCATCCTGTTCACAACGGCTCCCCACCTCCTCAAAGACGCGAGTCCATTCGTCCGGATCCCCCTCTTGAATCCTTTCAGCCGCGGCGAGTGTTTCTCCCACCGAGGCGCCGCCGTAGGTACAGGACCCCAGCTGGCGCAACAATTGGAAATCCATTTCCGGATTGTCAAAACCTTTGATACGTACTTTGCTTCGCTGTGTCTTTTCCGCCATGGATTCTATCTCCGTGATTGTGGGCAGGTAGGATTGTGAAAAGAGAGCCATTATTGTAGGCAGGATTTGGAAAATTTACAAGATTATTTGCCTGGTCCGTATGCTCATGTGTTGGGTCGGACCAAGCCATCACGAGCCATCATATTGATTTTCAAGCGGTATTTCGTAGTGGTCTGGACATGGACTCTGGCTATCTTATTTAGGGATAAGAGTCAAGAGTATACCCCCCTTATTGACACACTACGGCATACCCAGTATTCTACTCTTGATCTGCCGAGCCATATCATCACCGCCTGATAAGGAGGACGATTTGAGAACTTTTGCAGCCGGGATTGCCGGGATTTTCTTGCTGATGACGACCGGGGAGGTGTGGGCCGGTGAAGGCCGGAACACCCCTCCCCAAACCGGGTTCTACCTTTCACTCACGCCGTCCGCGGTGGCCCCTTATTCCATGGATACCACTTCCCCGGGCCTGTCACCGGGGAAGATCGAGACCCACTGGGGATTCGACATCGGCGGTGGAGCGGGGTACCGATACGGTGACTTCCGGGTTGAGGGCGAGGTCCTGTACGGCCGGAGCGACGGGAATGATGTCAGTTTCTCCGGGGGCGGCGGCGATCTTTCGGGGTACGTTGACATGTATGGGGCCACGATCAATTTCTTTTACGACATCCCCACCGGCGCCCGATTCAGACCCTATGTGGGTGCAGGCCTGGGCGGGGTCCGTCTCAAGGCCCATGATCTCACCTTGGCCGGTTACCCGCCCACCCGCGGGAGCAATACGTTATTTACCTACAAACTCATGGCCGGCGTTTCCTACACCCTGACAGATGCCTGGCGCCTGCTCCTGGGGTACCGTTTCATGGGAATGGGCGAGCAGGACTATGAAACAGGGGGGACTCCCCT
>JAWLET010000307.1:0-3266 GCA_041685955.1 Desulfobacteraceae bacterium
TTCAGGGATCGTGATCGGGGTGTCCATCCTGGCGAGCCTGCAGCCGGCCCTCAAGGCCGCACGAATGGATCCCATCCAGGCCCTGGGACACGTGTAGGAGTGAGAAATGAAAAGTGAGAAGTGAAGAGTGATTGAAGGGGAAGTATGCCTTCAGTAAGGATATGACGTAAGCGTTCACAGGTTTCAGGTTTCGGGTTTCAGTGCTGTGGGGTTCACAAGTGTTTTTGTTTCTACTCAGAGCATCTAAAATTCATGCATATGCGTTTGTGCATTTCTGACTTGCTCATCCGGAGTCCACGGTATAGATGATGTCCTGATTTGGGAAAAAAGGAAACAAGTCTCAAGGCAAATGTGGTCATTGTCGTCCGTCTGCGTCATTCCTGAAACCCGAAACCTGAACACTGAAACCTGGCCGTGAACGGCTACGATATGGCAAATGTGGAACGCAACCACAAGGAGAAAAGGGATGCTCAGATTCATAACGCTTTTGATGGTCCTGGCGCTGGCGGCTGTTCCCGCCTATGCCGTGGACGGAAACGACATTCTGGCCCGGGTGGACCGGAATCTCACGCCGGATTCCTTTGAGATGTACCGTAAACTCGTCAACGTGGAGCCAGACGGGAGCAAGAAGGAGTTTACCCTGTTTACGGTGAAAAAGGGAATGGACAAGGTGGCGGCGCTCTTCCTTTCGCCGTCCAGCGACAAGGGGCGGGCCACCCTCAGGCTGGGTGAGAACATGTGGCTCTACATCCCCAATGTGGGCAAGCCGGTTCGCATCACCAGCCTGCAGTCGGTGGTGGGCGGTGTCTTCAATAATTCAGACATCATGCGGCTGGATTACGCCGAGGAGTACGAGGTGATCCGGGTAGAGGACCAGGAAAAGGAGTACCTGCTTCATCTCAAGGCCAGAACCCGGACCGTGGCCTATGACCAGCTCCGTATGTGGGTGCACAAAGACAAGGTGCTTCCCACTAAGATCGAATGTCTCACCGAAGCCGCCATGCTCATCAAGACCCTTTACTTTAAGCAGATCAAGGATTTCGGGGGAGGGATCGTGAGGCCGGCGGTCATGGAGACGGACAGTCCCCTATATAAAGGATACCGCTCCTACATGATTTTTGCCAAGATCAAGGCCCGGAAGATCCCGGACGAGGCCTTCACCCTCAATTTCATGTCGAGACTCGAGAGCCTTCGATGAGGATTCGGGGTTCACTTCCGTGGGCCCTGATCCTGGCCTGTCTTTTGTGCGGACCGTCCATGGCGGAGGAGCCCCTGACCTTTGACCTTTCCGAGATCGAAAAGGAGATGGAGAAGAAGCCCTACGCTTTTGGCGGGTTTCTCGAGGCTCAGCCATCCCTCTCCGGGATGGATCGGGACGCGCCGCTCTACAAGCTCAAGTTCCATGAAGACGAGCCGGGGGGGACCCTGGCACAAGCGGATCTGGGGGTGCGGCTGGAGGGCGCCTTTGAGTACCGGGACCTGAGCGCCTTTGCCCGGCTGGACAGCTTTCTTACCCATGATCATGACGGATGGCACGGTGAGATGACCCTCATGGAAGGGTATGTTTCGTACAAGCCCGGTCCCCACATGGCCGTGGAGGCGGGCAAGCGGGTGACCAAATGGGGAAAGGGGTATGCCTGGAACCCGGTGGCGTTCGTGGACCGGCCCAAAGACCCGGAAGACCCGGAAGAGGCCCTGGAAGGCTACTATATCCTCGGGGGGGACTTCATCCGGAGTTTTGCCGGACCGCTCCAGACCCTGGCCTTCACCCCGGTGATCCTGCCCGTGTACGAGGACATCAACGACCAATTCGGTCAGACCGGCCATGTAAATGCGGCGGCCAAGCTCTATGCCCTCATGTGGGATACGGACCTGGATCTCCTTTTTTTCACAGGGGACAGCCGCACCACCCGGTGGGGGCTTGACTTCTCCAAAAACCTCCTCTCCAACCTGGAGATTCACGGGGAGGTGGCCTGGATCCACGATTTTCAGGAAATGACCTTCCTGGAAAACGGACAGGTTTTGACCCACGAATCCGATGTCTGGAGCTATCTATTGGGACTCCGGTATCTGACGGAGACGGACCTGACCGCCATCTTTGAATACTACCACAACGGCGAAGGCGTGGAACTGGACGATCTCCAAAATATGTATGCCTGTATTGACCGGGCGTACGACAGGTATGAACAGACCGGGGAGCGTTCTTTGTTCGGCCCCATCAACCGGCTCACCAAAGAGGGGTTTTCGTGGCGGAATCCGCTCAGGGACTATCTTTATCTGAGGCTCATCCAAAAAGAGCCCTTTGACATTGTCTATTTCACCCCTGCTTTCACCACCATGGTCTGCCTCAATGACCGGAGCTTCAACCTGATCCCGGAACTTAACTACAGCCCCATCAACAATCTGGAGTTGAGGCTTCGGGGTATCATTCCGATAGGCGGGGACCGGACCGAATACGGCGAAAAACAGCACGACTGGCGGGCGGAATTCCGGCTTCGGTACTTTTTCTGAGGTCACTTGAGGAAGACCGAGGTGAAGTTGATGATTGACAGATGATGAGGGGATCGGTTATACGGAAAACAACTTTTCTGAACTTTTGAGGATGATACTGCGTGAACCGGTCACACCCCATAAAAGAGGCACTCCTTCCGTTTTTCGTTTATACCGTCCAGCCACTGCGCCAGACGCCGCCCTGATTGAAGGGCGCCTTTAACCCGTTTCATCACCCAAAAAACAAGGGCCGGATTGTGGGGACCTGCTTTTGTGAGCAGCCGCTCCGGCATGAACCATTGAGGGTATCTGTAGAAGGCGCCCCTTGGGTGCGGAGCGCCTTACACCATGTTTCAAGAGGTTTTTACATGAATAAACTGGATCACAGGGAAATCACAAGACGTCGGACCTTTGCCATTATCAGCCATCCGGATGCGGGCAAGACCACGTTGACGGAAAAACTGCTCCTTTTCGGCGGCGCCATCCGCATTGCCGGCGCGGTAAAGGCCCGAAGGGCCTCCCGGCATGCCACCAGCGACTGGATGGATATGGAGCGGGAACGGGGCATCTCGGTCACCACGTCGGTGATGAAGTTCGACTACAAAGGTTTTGAGATGAACCTCCTTGACACCCCGGGGCACCAGGATTTTTCCGAGGACACCTATCGGGTTTTGACTGCGGTGGACAGTGCGCTCATGGTCATCGACAGCGGCAAAGGGGTGGAGTCTCAGACCGAGAAGTTGATGGAGGTCTGCCGGATGCGCAATACCCCCATC
>JAWLET010000308.1:0-3266 GCA_041685955.1 Desulfobacteraceae bacterium
AGCCCATCAAACTGGGGTTTTCAGGATGTCTCACCGGCCGGCTGTCAGACCTGGGAACCTCGGGTCGAAACGGGGCTATCCTGGCGGTGGAACAGATCAATGAGACGGGGGGCGTCAACGGCCGGCCGGTGGAACTCATTGTCAGGGATGACAGGCAAGATAAAGCAGAGGCCTTACGCGTAGACCAGGAACTCATGGCCGAGGGTGTGGTGGCCATCATCGGACACATGACCAGCGCCATGTCCATGGCTGCGGTGCCTTTGATCAATGAGGAACAGGTCCTCATGATCAGCCCCACCACCAGCACCAATGCACTGAAGGGGATCGACGACTATTTTATCCGGGTTATGCCGCCCAACAGTGCGCAGACGGAGCATCTGGCCCGATATGCATACCAGGAGGCGGGCGTGAGACAGATCGCCGCGGTAGTCAGCCTGGCCAACAGGGCCTATACCGAAGGGTTTTTGGAAAATTTCACCCGGGTGTTCCAGGATCTCGGAGGGAAGGTTGTTTCCGTGGAGTCGTTTCCATCAGGCAGCGAGACCGACTTCGTGAAACCGGCCCAATCATTGCTCAAGCCGGCTCCGGATGCGGTCCTGCTGGTGGCCGGTTCCCTGGACGCGGCCATGATCTGCCAGCATATCCGGATGAGCGGCACAAAGATTCCGATTTTTTCGTGCGGCTGGGCCATGACCGACGCCCTTATCGAGCATGGCGGCCCGGCGGTGGAGGGGGTCGTGTTTTCCCAGCTTTTTGACCGAAAGAGCCGGGACAAAAGCTATATCACATTCACGCGCCGGTTTGAAGCCCGCTTCGGTAAAGCCCCTGATTTTGCGGCCTGCCATGCGTATGAAGCCGCCCGGGTGGTTCTCCAAGCCCTGTCAGTGAATCCCGACCCTGATGCACTGAAGGCCACCATACTGGGCCAAGGCACCTTCGACGGCCTGCAGGGCGATCTCAGGATAGATCCATACGGAGATCCCCGGCGCAGGCGTCACCTCATCGAAATCAAGGGGGGACATTTCCGGCGTCAAACGATCCCTGAATAGGGATTGCCGGTTTGGAGCGATGATGAATCCGTTCAAAAGGACCCTCAGCTTCAAAAATACCCTGATTCTCAATTTTGTGCTGGTGGGCCTGTTGCCGCTCATTGTGGTGACGGTGGTTACGCATTATGTCCTCACCGGACATCTGGAAAGGGAGATCACTCAGAAGAACTTCCTCCTGGCCAAATCCCTAAGCGGCGAAATCGGCGCCTTCCTCCATGAGCCCAAGGATATGCTCAGGCAGTTGGCCTCCATGCTAGGGCAGGATGCCCTAAGGAACAGGGAACTGTTCCAGGCCTCTCTGGAATCGGTGATTTCCAACTATCCCGTATTTGAGATGATTGAAGTGCTCGATTCAGGGGGACGCGTCATGGCGGTGGCCCCGTTTCGGAGGGACCATCTCGGGCTCGATATGTCGGGCAGGCGGTTTTTCAAGGCGACAGAGAAAAACAGAGATGTTTACTGGTCTTCCGCTTTTCTTTCGCAACATACGGGAGAGCCGGCCCTCACCATTTCGTTGCCCCTGCACCAGGGCATCCTGGTGGGAATTCTGAATCTTCGCGTCCTTGCGGGGTTTATCGACCGCCTGAAGCAGGGGGGCATGGAAATCGGCGTTCTGGACCAAACAGGAACCTACATTGCCAGCTCCGCCAGGTCCAATGTCTATCAGCAGGTCAATATAAGGGCCGAAGGAGAGATTCATCGAGCCTTACAGGGAATCGAGGGGACGTATCGGACCCGGCGCCGGGACCGGGAGATGCTGGTCAGCGTGGCACTGGTCCCGGAAACCGGGTGGCCGGTGGTGGTCTCCGAGGCGATTGAAGAGGCGTTCGCCCCCGTGCATCATGTACGAAACATCTTTTGGGGCGGTATGGGGCTGGCTGCTGTCCTGGCGTTTGGTATGGCCCTGGTGCGGGTGAAAAAGACATTGAAACCCCTGAATATGCTGATGCTGGATGCCAAAAAGGTCACGGAAGGCTCATACGACATCAAGCCCCAGCATGGGAACTATCCGGAGTTCGAAGAACTGGCCGAGGATTTCAGGGTAATGGCCCGGGCCATCGACGCCAGGGAGCGATCTCTGTGGGAAAGCGAGGCCAAGTACCGCACCATCCTGGAAAACACGGAGGAAGGGTATTATGAGGTAAATCTTGCCGGTACCCTCAGGTTTTTCAATGAGGCATTCTGCCGAATCGCGGACCTGCCACGGAGCCAATTAAGGGGTGTGAACTTCGAACAGTTCATGGACGAGGCCAATGCCAGGAAGGTCAGGGAGGAATTCAACCGGGTGTATAACTCAGGGACCCCTGCCCGCCACATTGAATTGGAAACCATCCGGGTAGATGATGCCGTCCGGTATGTGGAGGTGTCTGCGTACTTGATCCGGGACGGGGAAGACCGGGCCGTGGGGTTTCGGGGTGTGGTCCGGGATGTAAGCGAGCGTAAGCAGGGCGAGGCGGAAAGAAAGAGACTGGAATCCCAGCTGCAGCAGGCTCAGAAGATGGAGGCCTTGGGGACGCTTGCCGGGGGTATTGCCCACGATTTTAACAACCTGCTCATGGGGATTCAGGGGCGGACCTCTCTCATGGCCATGGACAAAGAGGCCTCTCACCCGGATCAGGAACATCTCAAAGGGATTGAGACGTATGTGAAGAATGCGGCGGCCCTGACCAAGCAGTTGCTGGGGTTTGCCAGGGGGGGAAAGTATAAGGTGAAACCCACCAATATCAATGCTCTGATCCGGACCAACGCGGCCATGTTCGGCAGGACCAAAAAGGAGATCGCGATCCATTTTAAACTCCAGGAAGGAGTATGGCCCGTGGAGGTGGACCAGGGGCAGATCGATCAGGTCCTGATGAACCTGTACATCAATGCCTGGCAGGCCATGCCCGGGGGCGGTGCGTTGTATATTGAGACGGAAAACGTCATTCTAACGGAAAAGGATGTCAGTGCGTTTTCCATTGCGCCGGGGAAATATGTGCGGGTGGCGGTTACAGATACGGGGATCGGCATGGACCGGGGGACCCTGGAAAAGATCTTTGATCCCTTTTTCACCACCAAAGAGACGGGCCGGGGCTCGGGTTTGGGCCTGGCCTCTGCCTACGGGATCATTCAAAATCATGGGGGCATGATTACGGTCTACAGTGAACAGGGCGAAGGGACCACCTTCAAGATATACCTGCCTGCCCGCGAATCTGAAGTGGCGCACGAGAAACCCGA
>JAWLET010000309.1:0-3254 GCA_041685955.1 Desulfobacteraceae bacterium
CGGCTCTTCGGACAGGCTGACGCTCTGCTCTGAATTACACCGCTTCGATTGTGGAAGGAGGCTTCCTCGCAATATTATAGGTAACACTGACGACGCCGGGCACCTCATGAATAATGTCGTTGGCAAGTTGTTCAAGGGTTTCGAACGACAGACGTGTGGGCATCGCGGTCCGCGCGTCGGCGCTCTCCCAGCAGCGTACCTCGATCTGCTGGCCGAAATCCCTTTCGCCCTCGCGCATGCCGGTCACACGATCTTCATGAAGGATTCCCATGTACTGAAAAGCACCGGTCATTTTCAGCATCCGCTCCACAATAACGGTTGCTTTTCGGACTGTCTCGATGCGCTCCGGAGTGGCTTCTCCAATCACCCTCGCAGCAAGCGCCGGACCCGGGAAGGGAATGCGCTCAAACAGTTCGGAAGGAAGCCCCAGCGCTTTGCCGATCACTCTGACGCCGTCTTTTCGAAGTTGTATCAACGGCTCGATAATCTGATAACCGAAGGTTTCCTTTGGATCGATACCGAGTTGCTCGAAGATATTGTGTTGCCGCTTGATCCCTGCAACGGTTTCATCCACGTCTGTCAAAATAGTTCCTTGAAGCAGATGTTTGGCGCCACTTTCTTTGACAATGCGCCCGAAGACCGTGCTGTAAAAGGTCTGCCGAATGGCTTCCCGCTTCTCTTCCGGGTCCGTGATGCCCTTGAGGGCCGAAAAAAACTCCTCCCTGGCATCGACGACTTCAACCCTAACCCCGAGGTCCCTGAAAAAGCCCGCCACCTGTTCGGGTTCTCCTTCCCGCATGAGACCGTTTTCAATGAACACGGTTTTCAACTGATCTCCCAGGGCACGATGCCCCAGCATGGTCACCGTGGACGAATCGACGCCTCCTGAGAGCGCGTTTATGGCCATCCCGTCTCCGACAGCGGCTTTGATTTCCCCAACCTTTTCCTGGATGAATGGTTCGGTATTCAGCTCTTTAACAGTGATTTCCTTGATCATGCGGCACCCTCCTGTAAATGGTCAACTTTCAATGCTTCGGACTCCAGATCCGATCCATGATAATTCATATCCTTAGACAACATGTGTACGAAATCTGTACATTACCGTTCCATGGCCCTCTCAACAAAATCGGGCAGCATGAGGACTTCCACACCCCGCTCCCGGGGCATGTTCTGCAAGGCCTGTCCGTAACAACCCGTGCAGATGTGGAGCATGGTTTGGGTCCTTACCCCGGTGATCATATGGGACAGGCCTTCCGGATGAAAACAGCACTTTGGGGCATTGATCCGGTGGACTTCCAGGCCCTTCAATTTGTCGAGGATGTCGTTGGTTGACCCCAGGTCCATGGGAACGGGCGAGAATTTCCGATGAAGGCGGTAACACCCGGCGTAATAGTCTACTTTTTCGTCACACCGTATGGGCTCCATCAGCTCATTGAGGGCCGCCGGATAAAAGACGATGTTCTCTTCCGGAAAGGCGTATTTATAAATGGGATAACAGGGCGAACAGAAGATAATGATCCTTCTGGCCCCCAGTTCTCTGGCCTGCTTGACGTTCATTCCCACGAACTCCCTGGAGAGTTCCCGGCACTCGGCCATGGCTGCGTCATTTTTCTCCTTTATGGCCGGCCGGTACAGGTAGTTACCGCAGCAATACTCTCTGGAAAGAAAAGTGTACGATAGCCCTTTCTTGTTGAAAATACGGGCCAGAGGATCCAGCAGATGGGGCATGCCCGGCAAAATCTGGCAGCCGGATACCACCACATTTTCCGCGGGTTGGTCGTAAGGAAGGTGATGTTCTTCCAGGATGGGGATCCGCTCGGGCAGGTCCTCGCTGGTTTTGCCCGTGGCCCGGATGGTATCCACCATGGGCCAGTCAATAAGGGAATGCATTTCTTGGAAACCTCCTCTTACGAACATTAGTGGATGGAGACTGTTTGGCTTCGAGGAATCTGACACGGTCCGCATCCATGTCCAGGGCCATTTCACGAGGCACCCACTTTACAAAATCGCACACTTCATCCCGGATCTTCTTCTGCGCTTTGCCAAGCAGGTAATCAAACATGGTCCCTCCTGTGGAAATTGAAATGACGCACGGGATAGAAAGGTAAAGGTCGTTTTTAAAGAGGCGTTCTCTGGAAGTTTAGATTTGTCAGGCCGGCCGCCTTTGCCCATCTGATGGCGTCAGCGAACTCTCTGCGGTTAATCCTCCGTGCGATCTCAGGGTAATCAGACGCCTTATACATGGGTCTGTATTGGGACATGATATTGACATAGGTGTCTTTGGGGAGGTTCTTCCCTATCCACTCCATGCCCTCCCTGGTTCCGCTGACCCCGTTGGGCATGACCAGATGACGTATCATAAGCCCTCTGTACATGAGACCGTCGGGAGCCGGCCTGGCGACCCCCACCTGACGATTCATTTCCTTGAGCGCCGCCTGGGTCATCTCAGGATAATCCTCGGCCCCGGATGAATACCTGGCAGCCGTTTGAGCATCAGTGTATTTAAAATCGGGCAGGTAAATATCGACGATCCCGTCCAGCATTTTCAGGATCTCAAGCCGCTCCCATCCGCAGGTATTGTACACCAGCGGAAGTCTCAAGCCTTTTCCTGCTGCCATATCCACTGCAAGGATGATGTGGGGTGAATAATGAGTGGGGGTGACCAAATTGATGTTGTGACAGCCGATCTTCTGGAGGTGAAGCATCATCTCGGCCAGATCCGTTACGTCTTTCCCCTCTCCGACGCCCCCCTGACTGATCTCCCAATTGATGCAAAACACACATCGAAGACCGCAGTGGGTGAAAAAGACGGTGCCTGAACCGCCCTGCCCCACCAGGGGCCTTTCTTCCCCGAAATGGGGACGATACGCTGAAATCTCCAACTGTGAAGAGGACCCGCAAAACCCCTTGTCCCCGTCCAGGCGGTTGACTCCGCACTGCCTCGGGCACAGGGTGCAGGCCTTCATCAGGTCCCATAGTTTTTCACCCCTCTTTTTCAACTCGCCGGACCTGTGAAGTCTTAGATAGGACGGGTCGAAGTCCGGATCAATTCCGGAAGCCTTTTTGCCCTTGATCTCTGCCCCCGCCTTGCCGGCATTGTCGGAGATGCGTACGGGCCTGGCCTGTCTGGCGCCGGCCTTTGAGGATAAAGCAAACGGGCTGATCCCGGACAGGGTCAGATAGAGGCACGACTTTACAAATTGTCTCCTGGTCTGGTGTTTCATGTCAGGGCGGGCTCCATCCTTTTTGGATTA
>JAWLET010000310.1:0-3251 GCA_041685955.1 Desulfobacteraceae bacterium
GGAGATCCTCGCCAAGATAGAGGGGAATGCGGAACGGCGGTTGATTGAGATGTACACCCCTTAAGGCGCTCATTCGACCACAGGGGAATCTTCAACAGGTGCCTCTCTTTGGATTGTGAGCGTTTGTCAGAGCGATGTGAAATTTTCGGCCCACGACACTGCTTTTATGTAGAATTCGGGAAGTTTTTCGTCCTGGACGCCTGTATGGGCTACGGCCTCCTGGAAACCCTGCCAGTCGCCGCTCTCATAGCAGCGTGCAATCTTCAGGTATCCGGCAAGACGGCCTTCTCCCTTTATTAGAGCAGATTTTATCTCGTTGGACAGGGGCAACTCTTCCATAATGTTTTGAATATGGTCGTCCAGAATGGCGTCGATGAGTGAAAAGAGCCCCAAGGTAAATAGCTCAGCCCCGTCCACTCGGGAACCGCCCGCATCAGCCAGGAGCTCGCACAGCTTAGCCCGAATGATGGAGGCCCTTATCAGTTCATCCGGCTTGTCTTCCGCCAGGTTTGCGAGAGCTGTAAGGGAGACGAATCGGCGAATCTCCTTTTCCCCAAGAAGCACAATCGCCTGCCTCAAGGAAGTGATCTCCTGAACCCGCCTGAAATAGGCCGAGTTGATGTACCGCATCAGATTATAGGATATGGCCACGTCCCGCTGGATTACCTTTTCAAGTTCTGAGAACCGGCAATCTTCTCTGTTGGCTTCTGCCATAATTTGAAGGAGTGTGATCTTGGCGGGTGTGGGACCTTTCCCCGTAAGCACCTTGGGTTTGCTGAAAAAATAGCCCTGGAAGTACTCAAAGCCCATGTCCAAGGCATAGTCGAACGCCTCATGCGTCTCCACTTTTTCGGCAAGAAGTTTCACCGGGAAGTCCCTCAGTTTCTCCAGCAGGCCTGGTAACTCCTCCCTGGGCGTGAGGATAAAGTCGATTTTGATGATTTGAGCAAGGTCTATCAATGGCTTGAGATGGGGTCGGTAGGTAAAATCGTCCAGGGCCAGTTGATAACCCTTGCTGCGCAGTTCTCGACAGCCTGCCAGTACCGGTTCTGCGGGCTCCACATCTTCCAGGATTTCAACGGTGAGCTTGTCTTTGGGGAACAACAAAGGGATCTTTTTTTCCAGGAGCTGATCCGTAAAGTTCACAAAAGCAGTCTTTCCGCCCGTGATGTGGTCCAGGCCCATGGAAAAGAAACTATGAGAAAGGAGTTTTGAAGTGGCGGAATCGCCATCTATATCCGGAAAGGCGTTTGCCACACCGTCTCTGAAAAGGAGTTCATATCCATAGATCTTTTGCTTCCTGTTGAAAATAGGTTGCCTCGCTACATAAATATCCATGTCGTCCCCATAACTGTCTGAAAGCGAAGCGAACCGGAACAAACGGCCGATTTAGTCAACTCACCATAAATATCGGCATATTGACTCAATGCCTTTAGTCCATACACATAAATGAACAGTCAATAACCTAACGGATTTGGCGGAGGGTTTCAAGTCTTAAAAACAGCTGGTCCATAAGGCGTCTTTTGAGAGGTCCCGGCGCTGAAAGGTATTGACAGGGGCTGTCGATACTTTTATGCTCGCCGCTTTGATGGGGATCCCGATAGTAAGCTGGAAAAAAAGAGGCCATGAAATGAATTTACAACATACACAGTACCGGGTTGAGGACGGAGTAGCCACAATTACACTTTACCGTCCGGATGAGTTGAACGCCTTTACGCACATCATGCGAAAGGAGTTGGTGGAGATTTTCGCGAGGGTGGACACCGACGATGCAGTTCGGGTTGCCGTGGTCACCGGAGCCGGAAAGGCCTTTTGTGCGGGTGCGGATCTCTCCGTAGGGGGAAGCGCCTTTGAGCGGGGCAACCTGGACGGTGAAACCGTCTCCATCGGTCAGCATCGGGACGGTGGGGGACAGGTGTCTCTCGCCATCTACGGTTGCCGGAAACCGGTGATCGCGGCCATAAACGGCAGTGCGGTAGGTATAGGCATCACCATGACCCTGCCCATGGACATCCGGGTGGCGGCTGAAGATGCCAAAATCGGGTTTGTGTTTGCCCGGCGGGGTGTGGTGCCCGAAGCTTGCTCCTCATGGTTTCTCCCCCGCATCGTGGGCATTTCCAAGGCCGCTGAACTGGTATATACCGGGCGGGTGTTTCGGGCCGCGGATGAAGTGCACTCAGGCCTGTTTAATTACGTCCTACCGGCACAAGAGGTGGTCCCCAAGGCCAAGGCCCTGGCCCGGGAAATCGCGGAGAACACCTCGGCTGTTTCGGTGGCCCTCAGCAAAGGACTCCTCTGGCATGGGCTGGTGGAGGAAGATCCGCAGTCTGTGCATCTGATCGATTCGCGCTGTTTTTTCTGGGCGGGCCAGGAAAAGGATGCGCACGAAGGGGTCCGGAGTTTCCTGGAAAAGCGATCCCCCCAATTCACCATGAGTCCCACCCAAGATATGCCCGATTTTTACCCCTGGTGGAAGGAGCCCAAGGTATGAGAGGTGTTATTCAGGCCGCCGGCCCACATGGATGGCCATAACCCCGAACATGAATTCCTGATACCACACCTGTTCCAGCCCGGCCCTGGCCATAAAGCCGGCCAGTTTTTTCGGGGGCACAAATCCCCGGGTGGTGTCCGGCAGGTAGGTGTAGGCCCCTGCTTGTCTGCTGATGACCCGTCCCAGAAAGGGAATTACCACCTGGAGGTGAAAGAGGACCAGCGGGGACAGGAAGGTCTGCGTCGGGGGGGAGGTCTCGAGGCAGGCCACCAGGCCCCCCGGTTTTACCACGCGCCGTTGCTCCCTGAAGGCCTGTTCAGGATCAGAGACGTTCCGCATCAGATAGGCGGAGGTCACGGCATCGAAGGTGGTATCTCTGAAGGGCAACTTCAGGGCGTCGGCGGAACACCACAGGATTCGCCGGTCCGCGCACCCGGTTTTTCCCTGCTGGATCATGCCGGGGGAAAAATCAACCGCCGTCACAAGTAGTCCTGGGTATCTCCTGAGGGCCTCCAGCGGGATCTTGCCGGTACCCGTCCCCACGTCCAGAAGCCGGCGCTTACCCGGCCGGGCCCGTTTGAGCCCTGTTCGTTTAAGAAGGGTACGCCGCCATCTGTGGTCCAGCCCCAATGAGATCAATCGGTTCATCAGGTCATAGCGGCCCGAAAGCCGATCGAACATGCGGCGCACCTCTATTTCCCGGTGGGTAAATCGTCGCGTCAACGTCCCTATCCCCCTTTCTTTTTTCCCAACCTTGAAC
>JAWLET010000040.1:0-14118 GCA_041685955.1 Desulfobacteraceae bacterium
CCGTGGAGACGCAAAGGCGCAGAGGGATTTCATTTGCTGGTTTCTTGTTTCTCAGCGTCCCAGCGTCCCTGCGGGACAAATCAGAAGACGTTGACATGAACGTGAACTGTCAGGAACACCGAAAATCCATGGAGCTGATGGGCCTGAGGATCAGGCTCAAACAGGAAGGCCTGGAGGAACAGGAAAAAGCCGCCATTTTGGAGCGCATAAAGATACTGGAAAAGGAACTGGAAGTGGGGTGAGAGCCGCTACACCGGAATGTCCCCTTCGGCCTTTATGGCCTTGAACACCTCCTTTTGATGCCTGAGGATTTCTCCTTCCGCCATGTAGATAACCTCTTCCGCGATATTGGTGGCATGGTCGGCGATCCGCTCCAGATGGCGCGCGATCAGCAGCAGGTTGATGAGGTAGGTCACCCGGTCCGGTTTTTGCTGAATCACCTTCTTGACCTTGTCATAAATCTCCCGGTTCATTTCATCCACATCATCATCCATGAGGCACACCCTGTAGGCCAGATCCGTATCCACTTTCACCAATGCGTCCAGGCTGCTTTTCAGCATCTCTTCTGCTCTTGCGGCCATATTGCCGTACTGAAACGGGACTTCCACAGGAGGTCTTTTGGCCAGGGTGGTCACCCGCTGGGCGATATTCACGGCCTCATCCCCCACCCGCTCCAGATCATTGTTGATCTTGATGATTGCACTGATCAACCTGAGATCGCCCGCCACCGGCTGGTGCAATGCCAGGATTTTGAGGCATTCTTCCTCCAGCTCCACCTCTGCTGCATCGATCTCTTTGTCCGTGGCAACAATCTTTCCCGCAAGGGCGCCGTCCCGGGTTTCAAATGCCTGAATGGCCATTTTGACCCGCTCCTCCACCATGGCCCCCAAGGTCAAGATCTGCTTTTTGAGCCTTTCCAGTTCAGTCTGCAAATGTCTCTTCATGGGTCTTCCTCCGCCCCTTTTGGCTGTCTCAGCCGAATCGTCCGGTGATATAGTCGGAAGTCTCCTGGAGCTGGGGCCGCGTAAAAATCGCCTCTGTGGCGCCCACTTCGATCAGTTTTCCGATGTAGAAAAAAGCGGTGACATCCGAGACCCGGGCCGCCTGTTGCATGTTGTGGGTGACGATGATGATGGTGTACCGGATCTTCAACTCATGAATCAGCTCTTCAATCTTCTGGGTGGCGATGGGATCCAGGGCAGAGGCGGGCTCATCCATGAGGATGACTTCCGGCTCCACGGCCAGGGCCCGGGCAATGCAGAGGCGCTGCTGCTGCCCCCCGGACAACCCCAAAGCAGACGCTTCCAGCCGGTCCCGGACCTCATCCCACAGGGCCGCCTGTTTCAGACTAATCTCCACCCGTTCCCTCAAAATGCCGCGTCGGTTGATCCCGTTGACCCGCAGTCCGTAGGCCACATTTTCGAAGATGGTTTTGGGAAAGGGATTCGGTTTTTGAAACACCATGCCCACCCGCCGGCGCAGGGCCACCACGTCTATCTCGGGATCATAGATATCTTCACCATCCAGCAGGACACTCCCCTCCACCCGGCTGACCGGGATCAGATCGTTCATTCGATTGAGACACCGTAAAAGGGTACTTTTGCCGCAGCCTGAAGGCCCGATCAGGGCGGTGACCCTGTTTTCGCTGAAATCAAGGGTGACGGAATGAAGGGCCTTGAAATCCCCATAATAAAAATCTAGGTTTTTTAAAGACATTTTTACGGACGATTCCATCTCCTGCCCTTTACTTCCGTCCATTTCCGAGGTGTCCATGACTATCGCTTCTTTCTGAGACGGGATCGTAAGATGATGGCGAAAAGGTTTACGCCGAGTACCAGAACGATGAGCACCAGTGCAGTGCCGAATTGCAGGGGCCGGGTGGCCTCAATCTCCGTGCCCGCCGTGGCCAGAACATAGATATGATAGGGGAGCGCCATGATCTCGTCAAAAATGGAAGAAGGGAGTGACGGGGTATAAAATACCGCGGCCGTAAACATGATGGGCGCGGTTTCTCCTGCGGCCCTGCCGATGCCCAGGATGGCGCCGGTAAGGATTCCCGGAAGCGCGGTGGGGAGCACCACACGCTGGATGGTCTGCCACTTGGTGGCCCCCAGCCCCAATGAGGCCTCTCGATAGGTATCCGGTACGGCCCGCAGGGCCTCTTCCGTGGCCCCGATAATCACCGGCAGGGTGAGGGCCCCCAGGGTGAGGGCCCCGGCCACGATGCTCACCCCCATGTTGAGAAATACCACAAAAAATGCCAGCCCGAACAGCCCGAATACCACGGACGGGACCCCGGCGAGATTGTTGATGCCCAACCGGATCACCCGCACCACCCGACCCGGCCGGGCGTATTCGTGCAGGTAGATGGCCGAGGCCATACCGATGGGAAGGGCCACCAAAATGGCGCCGAGACTCAGGCAGAGCGTGCCCACGATACAGGGCAGAATACCGCCCTTGGTCATGGAATCCATGGGGGGCTGGGTCAGAAATGTCCAGTTGATGGCCCGCCAGCCGTTGTACACCAGGAAAAAAACGATGACCAACAGGGCGGCCCCGTTGATGACCGCCGAGATCCGGAACAGGGAAAACATCACCTTCTGGATGATGCTCCGTCTGGGGTGTGTCCGACTCATGCTCTGCATACCACTGATGTTAAGGGGTCAGGTTTCCCCCGCTCAAAGAGCGGAGATCTTCGACAGGTGTCAGGTGTCAGGAGCTGTTCTGTGCTGAAACCTGACACCTGAACACTGGAAACTCAATTATAATGTGGCCGCCCCCACCTGCCGGTAGCGGTTCGAAATCTGTTCGGCGATGATATTGAAGGCCAGTGTAAACAAAAACAGGACAATGGCCGTGGCGAACAGGGCATAGTAATGGTCGCTGTGAAAAGGCGCCTCCCCCATTTCCGCGGCAATACTGGCCGGCATGGGTCTTACCGGATCAAACAGGGAGCCGGGGATCATGGCGGCCCCCCCTGCCACCATCAATACCACCATGGTCTCCCCCATGGCCCTGGACATCCCCAGAATGACCGCCGTACACATACCGGAGATGGACGCCGGCACAATGACCCGCCAGATGGTCTCCCAATGGGTGGCCCCTAAGGCCAGGGAGGCCTCTTTTAACTCGGCGGGTACACTGAAAATGGCATCTTCCGAAAGGCTGCAGATGGTGGGAATGGACATAAAGGCCAGCATCAGGGAGGCGTTGAACAGATTCAAGCCCGTGGGCATATCGAAAATTCGCTGGAGGAACGGGGCCACAATCACCATGCCGAAAAAACCGATCACCACGGAAGGAAGGGCGGCCAAAAGCTCCACCACCGGTTTGATCCACTCCCTTAGCCTGGGCGAGGCACATTCTGCAAGATACAGGGCGGTCATCACGCCCAAAGGAATGGAAATCAATGAGGAGGCCCCGGTGACGGCCAAAGACGCGATAATGAGGGGAAAAATCCCGAATGCGGGGGGATCGTCCGTGGGATACCAGTACTCACCGAACACAAAATCCTTAACCGATACCTCTGCAAAAATCGGAACCCCCTCCACGAACAGGAAAAGGGCGATCAGAAAAAGGATGGTGATGGAAGCCAGGGCCACCCCGAAAAAAAGGCGGCGGATACGCCGTTCTCTTTTCTGACGGCCCTTTCCCCGTTTACTCACCGCTATCACGGGTTCTCTCTTTTCCATAGGCTCCAGTATGGCCGTTCCTCCATAAAAACCGCCTGATCAAAGTCCGCCTTGATCAGGCGATCATAGGGCATTTTCGACAAATTATCAATCATGAACCAAAAGGATCAGTATAAAGGCACATATCCGGCCTGGGACACATATTTCTGTCCTTTTTCGGGATTGACGAGAAAATTGATGAAATTGAGCACATCCCCTTTGGGCCAGCCCGGCGTGAACATGAAAAGGGGCCTGCTGATGGGATAGGTGCCGTTGAGGGTGGTGGTTTCCGACCCCTCAATGTCATTGACGGTCAGTGGCTTCACATCCTTGTCTACATACCCCAGGCCGATATACCCTACGGCGTTTTTGTTCTTGGCCACCGCCTGGCAGACCGCGCCGTTGGATGCCTGAAGCAGTGCCCCGGGAAACACCCGCTCTTTTTCCAGTACTTTCTTGTGCCAGACCTCATAGGTTCCGGAAGACGTATCCCGGGAGATCACCACCACCGGCCGATCCGGTCCGCCGATCTCTTTCCAGTTCTTTATTTTTCCCGTATAGATGTCCTTGAGCTGGTCCATGGTGATATTGGCGATGGAATTGCCGGGGTGCACCACGGGCACGATACAGTCATAGGCCACGGCAAAGGGGACCGGATAAATGTCGTTTTTAACGGCACGTTCCACTTCTTTCTGCTTGATGAAGCGGGAACTGTCGGCAATATCCGTGGACCCGTCTATAAGGGCCTTCATTCCGTTTCCCGAACCGCCCCCTGAAATGGATATCTTCACCTCGGGGTTTTGTTTCATGTAGACTTCCGCCACTTTCTGGGCAACGGGGAGCACCGTGGTGGAGCCCTTGATGACAATGCTTCCCGCCCATGCCATGTTGCTGGTAAACAGTGCTGCTGCCACAAATGCCAGTAGTATGACACCTTTGTTTTTCATCTTTTTTCTCCTTAAGACTGTAAAGTATTAAAATCACGTTCATTGTTCTACAATGAGATCCTCATCTGCGCTTCCCCATGGTAATTACCATAGGTCTGAATTGTTAGATTTTTGTTAGAATCGTGTTACGGTTCCATTTGCCTATCGGGTCATCACCCCCTTTCTTGCTGTTTGAACACTTACGGGTTCCCGGTTCACATATGGATGGAAACCGATTGAGCATCACATTACGGTCGATTTATTAAAACGGAATGTGTCCCATGTTAGGATTCTGTAAAACTGGAGTCCGCTTTCTCCTCCCTTCGCACGAGGTATGTTACGAATAATGAAAGACTAACTTATGCTTAATCGTTGTTTAATAATCATATGTTTCAATATTTCCAAACATTCATATCTTCTCAATAAATCGGGGAAACTGTTTCCATGGCGCTTTTCTGGATTCCCCTAAATATTGAGATGATACCATTCATCCGAATATAACTCCATTTTTCAAACTAACCGGCTTTTCAAATGCCATGGAGGAACGGCCCATGTCAGATAAACGAATATTGGTGGTAGAGGATGACGAAGATCTGGTTCATATGCTGGTGTACAATCTCAGTAAGCGCGGATACCATCCCATGTCCGCATTGGATGGATTAAAGGCTTTTGACCGGATCGAAGCGGAAAGGCCGGATCTGATCCTCCTTGATATCCTGCTGCCGGGTATGGATGGGTGGCAGATCTGCCAGGCCGTCCGCAATCATGAGGAGGAAGGCATATCAGAAATCCCCATTATTATTCTCAGTGCGCTGGGCTCACCCCAAGAAAAGTTGAAAGGAATAGAAACAGGCGCCGACGACTATATTCCAAAACCATTTTCAATCAAGGAAGTATTGCTCAAGGTGGACCGCCTCATTGAGAGGGAGACAAAAAAACGAGATCTGCACGCCCAAGTCAAAGCGCTACAGGCAAGGGAGGTGCAACGAAATGACCTTCAAAACATACTCTTTCATGAGCTCAGAAATCAATTGGTCATTATCGGTGGTTATTCCAAACGGATTGCTGAAAAGCCCTTTCAAACACCCGAGAAGTATCAGCACTGCGCCGGGGTCATTCAAGAATATTCCCGTTCTCTGAGTTCATTGACCGATCAGGTGCTGCTTCTTTCCAGGATCGAGAGCGGCCAGTACGCCTTGCCGGTGGAAACGGTTTCATTCGAGGACATCATCGGAGAGATCACTCACAGTTATGCGACGCAGGTGGAGAAAAAGGGATTGCACCTGCATTTACACCGGACTCCAGATGATTCAACCATACGTCTGAACCCTACTGCGGTAAAGCTGGCCCTCTCCAACCTCATTGAAAACGCCATCAAATACAGTCCGAATGATTCTCCCATCATCATATGCCTGGATCCAGCGAACGGAACCGGAGTGAAGATTCGCGTGCAAGACAACGGTCCGGGGATACCCTTGGACGAAAGAGAAAAGGTCTTCAGCAAGTTCTACAGGGGCAAAACCGTGAAAGGCCGAACCAGAGGGACCGGCCTGGGCCTGTACATCTCCAAAACGCTCATCGAATCCATGGGCGGGACCATAGGCCTGGCGCCTAACCCTATGAATGGAACTTGCTTCACTGTTGTATTTCATGCGGAATCGGCCCCTTTCCGGTCCGAGCCCCCCCTTTTACTGGGTGCCGATCTTCAACTCGAAACAGCAAAATGCAACCCGTAAAAAGCAATCTTGCACACACCTAATAAAACGGTAATATTGTCCAAATCCGCTTCCGCTTCAATCGCCCTATCCTTTAAACAGTAAAGCCGTTTTCATAACTCAGTGGGTTCCTTCGCAAAACATCATGAAACCATCAGCGCCTGTCACCTCCCATCTTTAGCACATTGAAAGGAGTATGATGAAAATAGATCTTCATGTCCATTCCAAGTTTTCCACCCGCCCTTCTCAATGGGTTCTGCAAAAAATCGGTTGTCCTGAAAGCTTTACCGATCCATTAATGCTGCACAAAATTGCATTGAACAAGGGCATGTCCATGGTCACCATAACGGACCACAATACCATTGACGGCGCCCTGGAGATTGCCCACCTACCGGATGTGTTCATCAGCGAAGAAGTGACCACCTATTTCCCCGATGATGGCTGTAAAATCCATGTTCTGGTCTTTAATATTGCAGAACATCAACATCAGGAGATCCAGAGAGTAAGGAGCAGTGTTTTCGATTTGGTCACCTATCTGACGAACGAAGAAATCGTCCATGTCCTTGCCCATCCGCTTTACTCCACCAATAACAAAATGACCGCGGACCACTTTGAGCAATTGCTTCTTCTTTTCAAAAACTTCGAGCTCAATGGGGCGCGAGACGAAACTCAAAATAGCATCCTGACCAATATTGTGAATGCACTTCGGCCCATGGACATCGACCGACTCATGGATAAACACCGAATTGAACCGGGCTTCCCAGAGCCTTGGAAGAAACACCTTGCCGGCGGCTCAGATGATCATAGTTCCCTCAATATTGCACGCAAATACACAGAAGTGATGGCCGTTCGAACCGTCAAAGGATTCCTTAACGGCATTTCTACAGGACAGTGCCGCACCCATGGACAGGATGCTACACCCCTCACCCTCTCTTATACCCTTTATAGTATCGCTTACCAATTCTATAAGACCAAATCCGGGCTGGATCGATATGTTCACAAAGACATATTGATGCGTTTTCTAGACCGCTTTTTGGGCAACAATAATTTCAAATCGGGCCTCAGGTCTAAAATATACTTCTTTTGCAGTGCTCATAGGCAACCCAAAGCATTACAGGAAACCGCCACAGTTGAACAGTTCCTTCGTCATGAAACCAGGCGGTTGGTGCTGAATGATTCCGCCTTTTTGAACATTGCGAAGTCGGGGAATGGCAAACGGCAGGATCTCGACAGCAAATGGTTTGATTTTGTTCACCATACTTCCAACAAAACCTTACGCCACTTTTTGGACCGTTTTATGGATCATCTCTCAGGAGCCAATGTGTTTGACATCTTCAGTTCCCTCGGTTCCGCAGGTTCGTTATATGCATTGCTCTCTCCCTATTTTTTATCCTTTTCACTATTTGCTGAGGATCGAAACATGGCCAAACGTATCGGATCCAGGCTTATCCAAAATCGCATTGCCAGAATGGAGGACAGGGATTTGGTGAATGTGGGACACTTCACGGATACGTTTTATGAAATAAATGGAATTTCCGCAACCCTCCTGCAACAGCTTCGGATTGCCCGAAAAAGTGGTAAACACCTGACGATCATGACCTGTGAGGAAAAGGATCATTCTTCGATAGAGGACGTGAAACACTTCAAACCCATCGGCGCCCACAGCCTGCCGGAATATCCTGAACAAAAGCTGTTCTACCCCCCTTTCCTGGACATGCTCAGGTTCTGCTATGAATCCCAATTCAGCCACCTCCATTCTGCCACACCCGGTCCCATTGGGTTAAGCGCCCTGGCCGTCGCGCATATCCTTAAACTCCCCATTGTGGGGACATACCATACATCCCTGCCCCAGTACGCTCGCCACCTTACCCATGACAACGCCATTGAAGATCTCATGTGGAAGTACGTTTTATGGTATTATGATCAAATGGACGTTGTATATGTCCCTTCGAAGAGCACCGGCAATGAGCTCATCCAAAAAGGGCTTTCGTCCCATAAGACACGGCTGTTTCCCCGCGGTGTAGACGTTCATCGCTTTCATCCCGCCAAACGGGATTTGTCGTTTCTGCAGCAATATATCAATGTGGATACGTTCAAACTGCTGTATGTGGGACGAGTATCCAGGGAAAAGAACCTTCCGATGCTGGCGGACCTTTTTAAGCAGCTTTCTCATGCCTCAGACAACATATCCTTGGTGGTGGCAGGGGACGGACCCTATTTACGTGAGATGAAACAGGAGCTGGCCGGCACACCCTGCTGTTTTACCGGATGTATGACCGGTGAAGGATTGGCCAAGCTGTACGCAACCTCTGATCTCTTTGTGTTCCCGAGCACTACCGATACATTCGGCAACGTGGTGCTTGAAGCACAAGCATCCCAGCTCCCGGTCATTGTCACAGACTCCGGTGGCCCCCATGAAAATGTGATACCCGGTAAAACCGGACTTGTGGTTCCGGCCCATAACCCGCCCGCACTGATGTCAGCCATAAAAGCGCTGATCAAAGACCGGGGGAAATTGAAACAAATGGGCAAGGCAGCCCGTCACTACGCGGAAAACCGACCCTTTGACAAAGCCTTTGAACAGACCTGGAAAATGTATACCGAACCGGATGTGGATGCTTCACCATTTCAAAACCCTATGGCGAAGGCCGTCTAAATTCTTCCGTTTTCGGATTGGAGGTGGATGGAAATGCCAAAGACCTTTGTGTTGGACACCAACGTTCTGTTGCACAATCCGGACGCCGTTTATGCCTTTTCCAAAAACAATGTGGTCATCCCCCTTCCCGTGATCGAAGAAATCGATAACTGCAAAAAGGCCCAGGATGAAATTGGCAAAAACGCCCGAACCGTGTCCAATGAACTTGATGCATTACGTGGATCAGGCCAGCTTTCACAAGGTGTTCCCCTCAGAAATGGCGGAAGACTTTGGATCGAACTCAATCATCAGGTCATCTCTGATCTTCCAGTAGGTCTGGACCCTCGGAAATATGATAATCGCATTCTTGCCGTTGCCCAGGGATTAAGCCGAGAAAACGAAGCACCAGTGCTGTTGGTGACCAAAGACCTGAATCTTCGTATCAAGGCGGATGTTCTGGGCATAACTGCTGAGGATTTCAATACAGACAAGATCGACTACACCCACCTCTTCACCGGTACGGATGAAATCTATACCACACCTGAACAGATGGAGTGCTTTTTCAAGAACGGCGGACTCCCTTGGCCTGATGATCAAGCACCCCACCCCAACACCTTCGTCATTCTAAAAAGCGTAAGTCAAACCTCCCAATCCGCATTGAGCCGGTATGCTGAAGCGGAACTTCGCCCCCTGATTCACGCCAAAGCCAAATGCTGGGGGCTTAAGGCCCGAAATAAAGAGCAGAAATTTGCACTGGAACTGCTATTGGACGACACCATCAGAGTGGTGACCCTCGTAGGCCCTGCTGGGACCGGAAAAACACTTCTGGCCTTGGCTGTGGGTTTGGAAAAAGTCCTGGAGCAGGGAGATTACAGCAGACTCCTCATCACCCGGCCGGTGATTCCCATGGGGAATGACCTGGGCTACCTGCCCGGATCCAAAGAGGAAAAACTCAGGCCCTGGATGCAACCCATTTATGACAATCTGGAATTTTTGCTTCGCAGTTGTTCTGATTCTTGCGGTCTGCTGGACGATTTTACAAGAAGGGGGCTTATGGAGATGGAAGCCCTGACATACATCAGGGGAAGGAGTATTCCCAATCAATTCATTGTGTGTGATGAAGCGCAAAACCTCTCCCCCAATATGATCAAAACCCTCATCACTCGAGTGGGCCGGGGGAGCAAAATTGTTTTTACGGGTGACCCGGAACAGATCGATCATCCCTATCTGGATTCCAGCAGTAACGGGCTCACCTACTTGGTGGAAAGGCTGAAAGAGGAGGCGACCGTCGGCCATATCACCCTGGTCAAGGGGGAACGGTCCGAAGTGGCTGAGATGGGTGCAAAACTGCTGTAACCCGTCTGAACTCCTCACTTATCCCAGGGGCGCTTTTGACCTCCATAGTCCGCGGAAAACCCATTTAAAAAACCCACCCAACCCAAATCCGCTCTTAAGACCGAACCCTTTATGATTTTCCCCATTCGTAATTCCTAAAAGACGGAAAAAGGGACAGGAAATCAAGACATACTGATGCCGGATGCCTGCATCTCGAACCTTTGGGGGGTTTACAAGGCTCATGAGGACAACTCCGAAACATCATGGGTCCACATGGATCTTTTCCGAAGCTGCTTGATTTCCCCCTGCCGCCTCTGCAGTTCTTTGTACAGGGCCGCCTCAAATGCACCGCTCCATTGATCATAACATCCGGCGATCTCGTTGGCCGTGCACATGGCGCTTCGGTGAATCTCATCAATGCGTTCCCGCGCAACCTCAGACAGGCCTGCATCCGCCATGGCATTCCGGATAAGCGCCTCAATCTCTTCTTTTCTACGCGACATGGCCTTGCCTCTAAATGAAGTCATTTTGTGGTCAACAGGAGCATTTTCAGCAATTGGGACACCCCTCGAGCCTACCCGGGAGGGTCCAAATCCTATGGGGTATGCCGGCCCTTAAAGGCCTCCTCAGTACTTTCAGCCGGAGGGCTCATGGGCCCAGACGCGTCCGTTGCATCCGAAACCACCTCCACCTTGCATTCGGGAAATACAGCCTCAATCAAAGCGACCATATGCGCATGGTCCCCCGGGTCACGGGCCACTAAGACAATCTTTTCCATGAGGAGCCTTCCGCCGGACATTTCCTCCTCCCTTATGTAGAAGCAGGAGGTTCTATTCGGCATTTTCATGATTTTAGGTAAGTTTCATCATTGACGCGCCCCCTGATCTTGCTAAAAACTGGTTAGGCCCCGAGTGTTAGGCCATTATTTGCAAATGATTAAAAATCTGATAGGTTTGATTTTCCTTCTTTCGGCAAATGGATCACACCCTCTTTTTGCTTTTCACCCAATGCAGTAAATGATAAAATAAATCATTCTTTAATCATCTGAGAAAACCATATGTGATAGAAGAGCTGAATCACGAATGCATTGGGAGTAATCCAATTGAATTGGCTTAAGATACGGACGGCTGGTATCCTGATGGTTTTTGCAGGGTTGGGCCTGGTGGGATGCACTCCAAAAGAGCACCCCGAAATGGCCATCGCAGGCTCAACCACCATACTCCCGTTTATGAATAGGATCTCAGCCCTTTATGAGGCAGAGAATAGCGTAAAGATCCGGACATCCGCAGGCGGCTCCCTGACCGGGATAAAGACCCTCATCGCCGGAAAATGTGATCTGGCCATGTGTTCATCCCCCATTGGGGCGACATTACAGACCGATGCCCAGACCAATGGCGTTAAGTTGAAAGAGATCTCCTTTGCCCATGATATGATTGTCCCCATCGTACACCCCTCGAACCCAGTCCATAACCTCTCTTTGGATCAATTGACCCGGATTTATGCGGGTTCCATCCCATCATGGGCCATGGTGGGAGGAAAACCCGAATCCATTGAGGTCGTGACCAGGGGACCCTTGTCCGGCACACGCAGGGTCTGGAACCAGCGTGTCCTAAAAGCGAAAAAACTCAAAAAGGAAGCCATCGGTCAAGAGTCCAACAGCGGCGTCCTTGCCTATGTGGCCGAACATCCCAATGCCATCGGGTATGTGAGCTACGCCATATTGAATCACGAAGTCAAACCGCTCTCCATAAATGACACGGCACCCACCGTACAAAACGCCAAAAACGGGAGATATCCCATCGTCAGGCCCTTATATCTTTATGTGAATGAAAACGCCCTCTCCTATGATCTGAAATCGCTCATTGTCTTTATCCTCAGTTCCAAAGGCCAGGCGATTGTCAAAGAAAGTGGATTCATCCCCCAGGATGCGCTGAAATAGGCCCCGATTCATCTGCTCAGGTGTTTGACCCTGTCAACCAATGGTCTTGTCCCATTATTGTCCGGTGGGACACTCTCCGAGACGTAGGTTCTCAAAACCGGAGGCCGTTCCCCCCGGATAAGGCCGATGTTCTTTTTATCGATCACGCCAACCGGTTCCGCAACCGAGAGGGCGCTGAACATCGACCTTTTCTCGAAATCTCACAAATCTAACACAACTCTAACAATGGGCCGCTATGGTGGGACTGGACTGGACCTGAATGGAAAGGAGCTTGACCATGGAATCTCCGATTACGTGTCCGAGATGTCAGGGAGACGCAGTCAATAAGTACGGAAGGACGGCTGGGGGAAAACAACGGTACATCTGTTTGGTCTGCAGCCGCCAGTTTGTAAAAAACAGCCTCCGGCAGCAGATGGCCGACCGTCCTGATTGCCCGGCGTGCGGCGAAAAAATGCACATATACAGGACCCAAAGAGATCTCATCCGTTATCGCTGCTCGAATTACCCCCACTGCCGGGGATTTGCCAAAGTGGAATCAAAAACAAGCCCGAAAACCTCATCCGTACAGGGAGAATCATAATGATATCCGAATCTTATGATATCAACGCGTTCATAAGGGCGGTCCGGGAAAAGGACGATTTTGAAATCATTTCCTTGGCCAATCAAGAGGCCACAGCGGCCTGGCGAGTTGTCTGCCGCCTAGGAAAAGCTGGTGAAGCCGCTAATGCAAAAGTTGATCGCTATGCACACGCTTTAGAAGAACTCATTTGGTGCTTGAGACAGCCTGTAACCCATCGCCCTTTTAAAATAAGCAAGGCACTCTCCGATCAGTTTCATCAATTACAGCAAAAAACCGTTTTACAACAAAACGATCTGCAATTGAAGAACCCTGCAGTCCCGCTCCAGCGGGATAGGGAATCTGCCAAATGTAAGGTAACTTGACCAGTTTTTAGTTCGCTCGCCCCGGTTAAATGCCGTTTTGCGGCCCTCCGTCCCGCTAAAGACGGGATCTTCGAATGGAGGATTTAACTGGGCGAGCTAACCTTTAACCGCCTCTGGCGGTCCGCCGCCCCGCAAGGCGGGATTTCCGCTTCGCTCCAAACAAGCAGCGGGGAATGCGCTCGCTGAGCATTTTCAGGCCCTTTGCCCGGCCAAATCAGTGAGGGTCGAGGCCCGGTGCGCAGGGGGTTATGACACGTGACACCCGGAACAAGACCCCTTAGGGGTCGCCTCACCCTGTTGGGAGCAGGAATATTCATTTTTTAATTGAACCCTAATCACAGACTAACGACCCCCCCTTATACTTCTCCCATATTTATCTCGAAAAAGACATTCCCAAAAAAGAAGAGATTTTGTTTAGTCAACGAGTCGTCGTCACAGGATTGGGGGCGATTACGTCCATCAAAAACACCAAGGAGTGCTTAAATGCCAGAGAAGCAAACCCTGAAACCCGTCATCCCTATGGGAGACCCCAGCACCCCAAGCAGTATCTCAAAATCGGCGGGAAGGTCCTTGCGTTTAATCTGGATCCACACTTCGGGGACACATTGGACGGGCTGATGGTGGTCGATCTCACTCGCACCGATCATAAAGTGCTGAAACGGTATATGGGAACGGAAGGGTTTGAGGGTTTCAAGACCTATCAGTCAGGGGACGACTGTGCGCGCTTCCGGCATACAGGCAAACCGGTTCCCTTTTATGCCCACGCCTGAAACCCCGAAACCACTCTACTGCAATCCACTCCCCCTTTTCTATTCCTCCTGTAAAAAGCGGGAAACCGTCTTTCCTGTCTGGACGTCCACAATGGTGGGATTGAAGTGGGCGGCCAGTTTATGGGCACTCTCTCGGTCCCTCGGCGCATCAACGGCAACTTTGTAGGTACGGTGCGGTTGGGCAT
>JAWLET010000041.1:0-14065 GCA_041685955.1 Desulfobacteraceae bacterium
CGGGGCCGGATTTCAAAGAACCGAGGTGTTGCGGATTTTTGGTTGGTACAAAAGGAGATGCCTGTGATATATAACCATACCAGCCTGCCGGTTATCAGAAAGGCCAAGGTTGACGACATTGAAGTCGTCCATAAGATTCTGAACCGCTACGCACAGCAGGGCCTTCTTTTGCCCAGATCGCTGAGCGAATTGTATGATCATCTGCGGGAGTATTTTGTGGTCAAGACCGGGCAGTCGTCAGAGGTCCGGGGGGTGTGCGGCCTGGGTATTTGCTGGAAAGACCTGGCCGAAATAGAGTCGCTGGCGGTTTGTGAAGCGGATCAGGGAAAAGGTTTGGGGCTCAGGCTGGTGGAGGAATGCCTTAAGGAGGCCAGATCCCTCGGGATCAAAAAGGTCTTTACCCTGACCTATATTCCGGATTTTTTTGTAAAGATCGGATTTGAAGAAATCGATAAGGCAATCCTTCCTCACAAAATATGGGCGGATTGTCTCAAATGTCCCAAGTTTCCAGACTGTGATGAAATCGCGATGATGCTGGTGTTGTAGTCTGCTAAGGCTTTAAAAAATTCGCATCATCTTAACGGTCTTTTCAGGGGAGGAATACCATGTTTGGCATCGGAATGCCGGAATTGATCATTATTTTGGTCATCGCCCTGATTATCATTGGCCCCAAGAAGCTACCGGATCTGGCGAGGGGCCTGGGCAAGGGGATGGCCGAATTCAAGAAAGCCACCCAGGAACTCAAGGGAAGTCTTGATCTGGATGAGGAGTTGAAGGAGGCCAAGGAGGACCTGGTGGATTCGGTCAGCGGCCTGGAGAGCGCCCTGGATAATGGGGACTCGGAAACTGAGGCCCCAAAACCCAGGTACACAGATTATGATGAAATGCTGGAAGATTATGAAAAGACCGCGAATGGGTCCAATCTGACAAAAGAGCGTAAAGAAGCGTCCGATGAAGAGGCGATGGAAGCGCCCACCGAAGAGACGGCTGAAGAAACATTTGAAGCAACGGGGGAGAAGCCCGAGGATGCCGACCACAGAGAGCGAAAAGAATAACGAGGAAAAAAAGCCCTTTTTGGGTCATCTGGAGGAGTTGCGCAGCAGACTGGTTGCCATCGCCATATCGGTGGGGGTGGGATTCGGCATCTCTTATATCTTTTCCGAAAGGCTTTTTCGGGTTTTGATTGCTCCCTTAAAGGCGGTGATGCCCGAGGGGGATAAGCTTATTTTCACCAACCTGCCTGAGATGTTTTTCACCTATCTGAAGGTCTCATTTATCGCGGGAATCCTGCTTGCATCTCCCTATGTGTTTTATCAGTTATGGATGTTCATCGCCCCGGGTCTGTACAGGCGGGAGAAAAGGTATGCGTTCCCGTTTATTATTTCTTCCACCATTTTGTTTGTCGGAGGGGCCCTGTTCGGGTATTATGTGGTCTTTCCGTTCGGATTCAAGTTTTTCATCGGTTTTTCCAACGAATATGTGAAGGCCCTCCCCTCGGTCAAACAATATTTTTCATTTGCCATGAAGCTTTTGTTTGCTTTTGGCGTGGTTTTTGAACTCCCGGTGGTGATATTTTTTCTCTCCAAAATGGGGATCGTCAGCCCCCAGATCCTAAGAAAAAAACGCAAGTACGCCATCCTGATGACCTTTGCCCTGGCGGCCCTGCTCACCCCGCCGGACGTGATCACCCAGTGCATGATGGCGGGCCCCCTGATTATCCTCTATGAAATCGGTATTCTGGTTTCCAGGCTGGCATGGAAAAAGAAGAAAGAAAAGGCCCAGGCTGAAGAGGCGGATCAGGAAGATTGAGGGCCAAACCCAAAAGCGGTAGGCATGCCTTAATTTATGGGGTCTTGGTTACGGACCGTGCAGGCAGGGTCCCGGACAAAGGAACCTCCGGACACCGTCAGCAGTATGGGTTTTTTGTGGGCCTCTCCTTCGGGACCGAAATACACCCTTCCGGTGAGTCCGTTGAAATGGCCGTGCGACAAGAGCGCCTCTCTGAGCGCCTTTCGGGTTCGAATATCGCTTCCCTTCATGATCTCTCCCAGGAGCCTGATGGTATCATAGGCTGTAGCGGCTAAGGCGTCAGGGCCTGCGTCAAAATAATCTTTGTATTGTACGATAAAATTATGGATATCCGTATCCCATGAGGATTCAAAAAAGCCGGAGGTGAAAATGGCCTCCTGAACATGTTCTCCGGCCATTTTTATGAGGTTCGGGGATTGCCAGGGACTTGTGCCCAGCAGCCGGACTCCGAGCACATCGTAGAAGGCCAGTTGCGGGGCGATCATGGCTACTCGCTGGAAACTGTCCGGAATAAAAACCGCATCAAAGTCGATAAGGGGTTGGGGCGTTTCAGAATAGAAGGTCTCTTCCTCCTTCTCTGGAATCCGCATCCGGGCCAATTTTTTTCTGACGGATGGGGGTTGGGGATGGTTCAGATGGACCAGTCTTTGAATGGGTTCGGCAAAGTCGGTCTGGGCGGGATCATAGGATTCTATGGCCGTTAGTATGCCCCCGCGCTCTTGAAGGTTGTCTTGAAACAGGGTCATGCAGAATCGGCCATAAGGGTTGTCCGGGTATAAAATGGCGTAGCGGTCCAATCCCATTTGGCCCATGACCCCTGCGAGAAGTCCGTCAATTTCCTGGGCAGGGGTGAGAAGGTGTCTGAAGACCATGTCCCCAATTTGGGGTATGCCCTGTTTATGGGTCAGGGTGATGATGGGAACCCCCAGGTCCTGTGCCTCCTCGGCCGCAGCAACGGCGGTCTTGCTGGAAAGGGGGCCGATGACGGCCATGACCTTTTCCTTTTCGACCAGATCTTTCAGGGCATCCAGGGTCTCTTCTGGTTCCCCCTTTGTATCTCGAATCACGATCTCCATACCGGGTCGATCCTGCCCGGGGCTCAGGCTTTCGTATCCCAGGGCAATGCCGTTCATGACCGCTTCACCATAGACGGCGAACGGACCGGTCAAGGGAAGTAGACACCCCACCGCCCCTTCTCTGACCGCCAGTCTTTGTTGAATACGCTCCAGGAGATGGTTGCCGGTGGAAACCCATCTCGGATCATCGGTGGCCTGGATCAGGGCCGTGACAGCCTTTTGGGCCCTGGTCAGGTCATCCCCCATCACATAGAGGGTGCCCAGTTTATAATACAGGGGAGGGGCATAGGAAGAGTCGGCGGCAACCCGTGCCATCTGTTCCAGGGTCTCAATCCCGCTGTCCTTTATCAGTGCAAGAAGCCGTTCATTGAGTTGGGTCGCCTTTTGAGGGGTGGTCGGAAATATGGTTGCGGCCTTGAGCCACCACTTGAACGCCTGGGTGTTATGGTCCAAGGCCCGGGCGTTGTCTCCCAGGAGGATGTATAGATCCTGTTCCAGGAGGTGGCCGGGATAGCGTTTCAGCCACTTGAGCGCCTCATCCCTGGACCTTTGGTACTGGCCCTTATGAAAATAAAGCGCCGCAATTCGGTATTTCACCTCCGGCAGGGAGGCATAGGCGGGGTAGGAGGCCTCGATCCGCTTCAGGGTGGTGATGGCGTTTTGGGGTTGTTCCAGTGCCTGATACATGTCTGCCATCCGGTCCAGGGCCAGAGCTGATCGGGCTGCCCGGGGGTGGCCCTGCACAAATTCTTGATAGCTGTTCAGGGCCTTTTCAAGTTCTCCCTGTTCCCGATATCCCTCGGCTGCGGCAAACAGGTCCGGTTCAGCATCCTCCACCTTGATTTCAGGCGGGACCTTGGGCTGGCAGTAGGCCAAAAAAAAGGCTAACCCCGCCATCAGGACGGGGATAGCCGTTTTTGAAAACACAGGGCTTACCTTCACTTCTCGACTTCCTCAAAATCCGCATCTACCACGTCTTCGTCTTTGGATTCACCCCCCGAGGTCTCAGGGCCTTCACCCCCTGCCGATCCGCCGGCAGCCTGCTCCTGTTCCTGAGAGGCCTTGGCATACATGGTTTCGGCCAGCTTGTGAGACGCCTGGGTCAACTCTTCGGAGAGTCGCTTGATTTCCTCCACGTCCTCTCCTTCCATGGCCTTTTTCAGGTTTTCAATGGCCTGGTTGATGTTGTTCTTGGTGTCATCGTCCAGCTTATCGCCCACTTCCTTGATGGACTTCTCCGTGGAATAGATCAGAGAGTCGGCCGAGTTCCGGGCGTCTATCAGCTCCTTTCGCTTTTTGTCCTCTTCGGCGTGTAACTCCGCATCCTTGACCAGCTGGTCAATCTCTTCTTCGGTGAGTCCGCTGGAAGCGGTGATTTTGATGGATTGCTCTTTGCCCGTACCCATATCCTTGGCCGAGACATTGACGATGCCGTTGGCATCAATATCAAAGGTCACCTCGATCTGGGGCACCCCTCTCGGCGCCGGCGGGATGCCCACCAGTTGAAACCGGCCCAATGTCTTATTGCCTGAGGCCATATCCCGCTCCCCCTGGAGCACATGGATCTCCACCGCAGGCTGGTTATCCGCTGCCGTGGAAAAGACCTGACTTTTCTTGGTGGGAATGGTGGTATTTTTCTCGATCAGCTTGGTGAAAACGCCCCCCAGGGTTTCGATGCCCAGGGAAAGGGGGGTTACATCCAGGAGCAGTACATCTTTGACATCCCCTTTCAATACCCCGGCCTGAATGGCCGCGCCTATGGCCACCACTTCATCGGGATTTACCCCCTTGCTGGGGTCTTTTCCAAAGATTTCCTTGACTTTCTGCTGGACCTTGGGCATGCGGGTCATGCCGCCCACCAATATGACTGCATCCACCTCATTGGCGCTGAGACCCGCATCTTTCAATGCGGTCTGACAAGGTCCGGTGACCTGTTCAATCAGGTCGTCCACCAGGGCTTCCAGCTTGGAGCGGCTCAGTTTGATGTTGAGATGTTTGGGACCGCTGGCATCTGCGGTAATAAAGGGGAGGTTCACATCGGTTTCCGTGGAACCGGAGAGTTCTATTTTGGCCTTCTCCGCCCCCTCTTTCAGACGCTGCAGCGCCATCTTGTCGTTTCTGAGGTCGATTCCCTGGTCCTTTTTGAATTCATCGGCCAGGTAATCAATGATCCTCAGGTCAAAGTCCTCACCGCCCAGATGGGTATTGCCATGGGTGGATTTTACTTCAAATACGCCTTCCCCGATCTCCAGGATGGAGATATCAAAGGTGCCTCCGCCCAGATCAAATACCGCAATCTTCCGGTCGCCCTTCTTGTCCAGGCCAAAGGCCAGAGAGGCCGCTGTGGGTTCATTGATAATCCTTTCCACATTCAGCCCGGCAATTTTGCCTGCATCTTTGGTGGCCTGTCGCTGGCTGTCGTTAAAGTAGGCCGGTACGGTAATGACTGCATCGGTGACCTTCTCCCCCAAATAGTCCTCTGCGGTTTCCTTCATCTTGGTGAGGACCATGGCGGATATTTCAGCCGGGCTGTATTCTTTTCCTCTGATGCTGACGTGGGCATCCCCGTTGGATGCCTTGGCAATCTTGTAGGGGAGTGTCTTTATGTCTTTTTGCACCGCCTCGGCGTCAAACTTCCGCCCGATCAGCCGTTTGACTGCAAATACGGTGTTTTCCGGATTGGTGACGGCCTGTCGTTTGGCGGTCTGACCCACCAGCCGTTCGCCGCCCTCGGTAAAGGCCACGATAGAGGGCGTGGTTCTGCTCCCTTCTGCATTGGCGATGACCACCGGATCTCCACCCTCCATTATGGCCACACATGAATTGGTTGTTCCCAGATCGATTCCTATCGTTTTTCCCATTTTTTCCTCCTCACCTCCATAGGATCTTTTAAATTAAGATAATAACCTTATATAATATAACCTGTTTCATTCTCTGCTTCAGGGGCGTTGCCGCCCTCAGGCTGGTTTCTTGCTGATAACGACCATCGAGGGCCTCAAAAGCCTGTTGTTCAGGGTATACCCTTTCTGGAACTCATTAATGACGGTTCCGGGTTGGACATCCTCTGCTTCAGCTTCACTCATGGCCTCATGAAAATTGGGATCAAAGGTTTCCCCCATGGCTTCAATGGGTTCCACCCCCGCCTTTTTCAGGGTATCCATGAGCCCTTTCAGGGTGAGATCCACCCCTTCCTGTAACGTCTTGAGTGAGTTTTGTTCCTGCGAATGCATAACGGCCTTTTCCAGATTATCCACCACCGGAAGCAGTTGCTTGAGCAATGATTCATTTGCGTACTTGAGCAGGTCCTGTTTTTCTTTCTGGAAACGCTTTTTTATATTTTCCATCTCTGCCTTGGCCCGCAGATAAAGCTCCTGGTTGTCGTCTCTTTCCTTTTCCATCTCCTCGAGCTTCTCTATCAACTGGGCCTTGGTCATTTCCTCCACCGGGATTGCCTTCTCCGCATTACTGGGCGGCCCCGTCTCCTCCTGACGCTCATGCTGGGTGTCCTCAAGGGGACCGGTTATTGTCTCCTCAGCGGCCTGAACATCATTATTCATGTCATTTGCTTTTGTCACATTTTCCTCCTGATGAAAAGGACCTTACCACCATTCCCTCTCGTCGTTACAACCGAAACGTTAAGCATCAAAAAAACCTTTGTCAAGCAGGTCCCCGGCAAGTTTTCCAGGGTGAAATGGCAGGATTTTTCTTTAGAAAAATTTATGGGTTATCCCCAAAATGGCGAGAAGGCTGCAAAGCACTTGTTTCCTAACTCGTAGGAAACGATTCCATGATCCGCAGCAGTTCCTCTTGCAGCGCAGGGGCGTAGGCCCGGGTCATGGCCCGGGTTTGGCGTTCATCAGCACCCGTGGGTTTGATAAAAAGACCGTCCGCTTCGGCCCTGAACAGGGCCACTGCATCGGTGATCAGGGATTTGCGGGTATAAAATACGGTGGGGACTCCGGGATAGTGGCGCCGGGCCTGTCTCATGTTGGCCAGGCCGTACTTTCTGTTCTGACCGACATGGTCACATACCCTTTCGAACAGGGTCCTCCAGCTGTTGACGATGCCGAACAGCCTTTTGAGGTATTCGTTGTAGACATCGCCCTCAAACCGGTCCAGTCCTGCATAGACATCGTCCAGGGTGGGGAATTGCGCCACCTGCATCTGGAGCTCTGTTTTGGGGGTGACATGGGGATTGATTACCGCTTTATCCTGACCCCACAGGTCAAGCAAAAACAGGGCCGGCCTTTTGTCACCCAATGTCGTTTTGGCTTCCTCAAAGGTGTAGGCCTGGCAGAACTCCAGGGCGGGGGTGTGAGGCGCAATTTCGTGACGCACCAGATCGTGCTCGAAGTCGGAGTCGTCTATGAAGCAGATCAGCCGGTTCATCTGTTAAAGCCCCTGACCCGTGATCCGTTTCAGGGCGTCCATGTACTTTTCCCGGGTTTTGGCCACGATCTCGTCAGGGAGTCGGGGGGGAGGGGGGGTCTTGGGCCATTTGATCTCAATGAGATAGTCTCTTAAAAACTGTTTATCAAAGCTTTTTTGGGGCCCGCCCGGAGCATAGGTATCCGCCGGCCAGAACCTGGAGGAATCAGGGGTCAACACCTCGTCGATGAGGATGAGTGAGTCGCCGCTCTGTTCGGTACCGGTTTGAAGGGTACCGAACTCAAATTTGGTGTCTGCCACAATGATTCCGTTTCGGGCGGCCAGGTCGCGTCCGAACTCATAAATCTCCAGGCTGAGCCTGCGGACCGCTTCAGCCCGCTGGGATCCCAGGATTTCGACGGCCTGTTCAAAGGTGATGTTTTCATCGTGCATACCGTCTGCGGCCTTGGTGGAAGGCGTGAAAATAGGCTGGGGCAGCCGGTCGGATTCCGAGAGACCATCCGGCAGGGGGATCCCGCATATTGAGCCGGTGGACAGATATTCCTGCCATCCGGACCCGGACAAATATCCCCGGACAATGCATTCCACCGGCAGGGGGTCCGCCTTTTTGACCAGCATGCTTCGGCCTTCCAGATCCTGGCTGTATTTTTGGCACACCGCCGGAAATTGGGAAGGATCACTGCTGATAAGATGGTTTTCAACAATGGGCTCCAGTTTTTTGAACCAGAACAGGGATATGGCGGTAAGAATTTTTCCTTTGTCCGGGATGGGATCCGCCATCACCACATCAAATGCGGACATGCGGTCACTAACTACAATCAGCAGTTTGTCTTCCACCTCGTATACATCCCTGACCTTGCCCCGCTTCAACAGGGTGAGATCGTCAAATTGGCTTTTGGTCAAGACCCCCATGAGTCGCTCCTGGATCTAATGGTTTCGGGTTTGGTGATGGAGCTGGCTTAAATAGGCCTTGTAATAGGCCATGACCGTGTTTCTGAAAGAGACCGTTTCCGAATACGGGGGGATTCCCTGGTATTGTTTCACCCGGTGAGGGCCTGCATTATAAGCGGCCAGGGCCAGGCTGATATCTCCATGATGCATCTTCATCATCTTGGAAAAATAGGTATACCCGTATCGGATGGACAACTCCGGCTTGAGCCGATCATCGCGATTTTGGCTTAACACATCTTTGCGATAGCGTGCAAGCAGATTGGATCGTTTTTTGCGCAAATCCAGCGATTCCTGCATCAATCCCCGGGCGCGCCTGGCCTGCTGAATCATCCCTTCATGGCTGATCTGACGGAGGATGGATTTGGCCCGGTGTCTGAGCTTCCGCTCTTTGGTAAGCATGGAGATGGCTTGTTCAAAGTACGAGGGCATGTAGATCTGTTTCATGCCCAGGCCCTTACCGGTCTTGGGCATGATCTGGGTCAGCCCCACCGCTCCCACATAGGATACGGCCCTCGGGTCCAGGTTGGATTCGCGTTTCATCAGGGCCAGAAAGAGCAGGGGGTCCACCGGATACCGCCCGTTTCCCGAGTTTTCAATCATTGGATCGAGATATTTAATGAACGGCCGGGCCCGGGGCTCCACAACCGCCTTCCACGCCGTGCCGGGATTTAGCCGGTGGCCCAGAACCTGGGTGCCCAAGTCATAGGGTGCTTTGGCCCCATCGGAAGCCTCCTGAATAAAGCCATTGAACACATGGTTTACAAACCGGATGTTTTCCGGTGTCAGCGGGGGACAGCTGTCCGGAAGCCCCTGACATCGGTTATAAAAGGCCCCCAGCCCATCCCTCAGGTTGTAGTTCACCCCTTGAAAGGCCTCGGTCAGAAGGGTATCCAAGAGCGTGGAGCAGACCTCCCGGTTGAGCCGCTCATCCTTTTGCGGGGTCAGCCCCAGCCGGTAGGCCCGCATATGGTTCCGGGCCGCCTCCAGGGCGGTGTTGTGGGCCAGGGCCAGTTCCGCCACCCTGGCCGCATGGCCTCCGGGGGCGGTTTCCGGACCCCGGGTGGTCATGGCCGAGACCGCCTGGTCAAACAGCTGAGCCGCCTCTTCATACAAGGCCTTGCCCTTCATGTAGTTCTCATCGGTCCAGGTTTTGAGCCCCAAGGCATGTGCCGGTTCCGGCCCCATCATCAGAATTCCGGCATGGCCCCTGTAATTACCTTCTGACACCGCACGGTCATAGGCCTTCAGGTTATGGCCGATGATGTGTTTTTTGAGTATGGGATAGGACTGCGTAGCCCAGGCCGTGGGTGGGCCTGTGAGGAAAATGAGAAAAACCCAGACAAAGGGCAGGGCATACCCCATTGCTTTCAGGGTTTTGGGAATAAACGGTCCCTTTGCCCCAGACCACTTCGGAGGACGGTTTTCGGATGCTAGGTTGAAGGTTCTCCTCGGTCCTGAGCGGATAAAAGGCATTTGTGTCTCACAATGCTGGATACGAAGACAAAAAATCATGTCCCGGGGGTTTGATTTTATCAAAATGGTACTATATTCTTTTCAGGATTGCAAGAGATCTGTGCGGGGGGTGAAAGTGAAATTCGTGGCAGATACCATGCTGGGAAAACTGGCCAAGTGGCTCAGGGTCATGGGCTATGATACGGTTTATCAGTCCTTTTATGGGCCAGGAGCCTTGGAGGATTTCATGAAGGCAGGTCGCATTCTGCTGACCCGACATCACTTGAGGGCCGAACTCCCGGGTCAGAGCCTCCTGCTTCACCAAAACAGGGTGGGCGAACAATTGGCAGAACTCCGCCGGCAGGTGGATTTATCCCCGGATCCGGCACTCAGATTCACCCGGTGCCTTCGATGTAACACCCCCCTTGTGGATGCACCCCAGGCCATGGCCCAGGAGGAGGTTCCTGAATATATTTATTATCAAAACCCGGGGAAGATCCGATTCTGCCCTACCTGCAGACGGCACTACTGGCCGGGCAGTCACCGTGCCGGAATGGAGAAACAGCTCCAAAAGTGGGGCCTGGTCAATGACCATCAGGTCTAAACAAGAATCGATTTCTGCAAAAGGGTTCACCGACCTACCCGCACACCAAAAACTTATTTTTCCGGGCTGGAATAATGCATGCAAGCCTTTCGATCTTCCTCCGTTAACCGGGTACAGCATTTGGCCCGACATCCGGTCGGGGCAAACAATCTTGTAAATCCTGAAGGTTCTGCGGTATAGTAGACTATCATCAAGAACAATTACGCATCCTAAGATGGGGTGAGCAATCCCGCACTGGGCGGCACTGGAGACGTGTTCTGATCAAATCGAAATACACATGGGAAAAGGAGAATGGCCGTGAAAACCGCAATCATGAAAACGACAATGGGAGTGATGGCTGTCCTGCTGCTGCTTTCCACGGGCGCCTGGAGGTTTCTGAATCCGGATCTGGACCTGACCGTCCGGTTCGATCGGATCAACGGCCTTCAGGCCGGCGATCGCGTCCTGTTTGAAGAGAATCACATCGGCGAAGTGGAAACCATCATGTACGAAACAGACGGCTCTTATGCGGTGGAGATTTCCATCAAGTCCAATTTCGTCAATGCTGCGACGACCCTTTCCGAATTTTATATCGTAAGCGATCCCCAAAACCGTAACAGCAGGGCCATCGAAATTGTTCAGACCGAGCCTGGTGGATCGGTTCTCGAGGAAGGGGCCGTTGTGGAAGGTTCCAGCAGGCGATCACTGCTGCTGAGAGACCTGACAAAGGATATTGACAAAGGGCTGAACTATCTCAAGGGCGAATTTGAGGACCTGCGGAAGGATATCGAAGATATTCCGGAATCCGATGAATACCGGGAATTGAAGCGTGAACTCGAGGAAGCGGTAAAGCAGCTCGAACGTGGGGCCAGGGAGAGCAAGGAAAAGATAAAACAGGAGCTGCTTCCGCTTTTGATTCGGGAACTGGAAGAACTCAAAGAAAAAATCGAAGAAAAGGGGAAGGGAAACCCGGCACCGACTTCTCCTGAAACGGTGCAGTTGTAGCATCTCAGAAAGCAGAAAAGAAGCGCGTTATTGCTGACGCTCTGAAAAGCCGTTAAGACAAATGGCTTGAATGGGGACTGTAATTCTGGTATATTTCAGGCCCAAAAGAGCGGAGAATCCAAAGTGCTTTTGCCCCTGGCACAGAGACTGCGGACATAAAGAAAGTGGATTTATCTGCCAAATTTCGCCATGAAGAGTTCCCGGATCCTGTTTCCGGGGTCGGGATTCAAAATATTAATTCCTTTTGGAGGCCAGAGCCATGGAGAAAAAGAGCCATTTGGAGGGGAAGAAAGCCCTCATTGTAGATGATGAGCCGGATATCCTGGATACCTTGGAGGATTTGCTCGATATGTGTGAAGTGGTCAAAGCGACCACATTCGATGAAGCCAAGACCGCGCTCGAGGGCCAGTCCTTTGACATTGCGATTCTGGACATCATGGGGGTTGACGGGTACAGGCTGTTGGACATTGCCAAACAGCAGAAGATCATACCGGTCATGCTGACCGCCCATGCGTTGAGCCCGGAACATACCATCAAGTCCTATAAAAGGGGCGCCGCCCTTTATGTGCCCAAGGATAAGATGGCCAACATTACGGAGTATCTCGAAGATGTCCTGGAGGCCATCAGCCGGAATAAGAGCACATGGTGGCGCTGGCTGGATCGTTTTGCCACCTATTATGATCAGAAGTTTGAAGAAGACCCGCAGTGGAAAGACAGGGAATTCTGGAAGTCTTTTCCCTTTGCCTGAACGTTGCCACGGACAGCCCAAGCAGTCCCCCTCAGGCACCCACCTGTTGCAAGAGATCCCCGAGTCTCTGAATACCTTCCGCGATCCGGGAGTCGGATACATAGCTGTAGCTTAGCCGCATGTGGTTTTTTCCGCCCCGGTCATGGTAAAAGGCGGGGCCGGCCCCGTAGGCTACGGCCGCCGTTTCAATGGCTTTGGGTAAGAGCGCTTCCGTATCCGTTTTTTCGGGTAAGGTGACCCAGGTATAAAACCCCCCCTCCGGCCGGATCCAGTGGGCGCTGGCAGGGAAATGTTTTTCCAATGCGGTCAGCATCACGTCCCGCTTGCGGTGATAGATCTTAACCGCCCTTTGTTTTTGCCGGTGGATCAGTCCTTCCGAGGCAAAGGCATGGGCCACATATTGGCCGATGGTGGAGGAGCACTGATCCTGTCCCTGCTTGGCCAGGGCCAGGGTCTCGATCAGGACCTGAGGGGCCGTGGCCCATCCGATGCGCACCCCCGGGTTGAAGACCTTGGACAGGGTGTTGATATGGATAACCTGGGGGTCAAGACCAGCCAGCAGGGGAGGGGCCTCACCTTCGAACCTCAGGTCCCGATAGGCCGCATCCTCTACAATGGGCACCCCGTATCGGGCCGCCATGTCCACAATGGCCCTACGGCGGTCTTCAGGAAGGGTCGCTCCGGCGGGATTCTGAAACGAGGGCACCAGGTAGATGAACTTGGCCCTCAATGACCGGCCCTTCATTTGGCTGAGTTGCGCTTCCAGCAGATCGGGGCGCATGCCTGCTTCGTCCAGGGGCACCCCCACGAATTGTCCCTGGTGACTTCTGATCACATGGAGCGCGGCCAGGTAGGCGGGTTCGCCTACAATAACCCGGTCCCCCGGGTCCAGCAACACCCTGCAGATCAGGTCCAGGGCCGCAATGCCGCCCGTGGTCACCAGGCATTCGGTCATTCGGGTGGGCCGGCCCATTCGGGTCATATGCTCTGCCAGCCATTCCCGTAACGGGGTGATGCCGTGGACCGGCCCGTACCCCAAAGCGGTGGTGCCCATCCGGGTGAGCACCTTTTCAAACACGGCCTGGGTCTCTTCCAACAAAAAGGTGTCCGGGTCCGGCAGTCCGCCGGCAAAGGAGATGACCTCGGGCCGCTCGGCCAGTTTCAGCATGGCGGCCACGTCCGAATGGCCCATGGATGCCACGCGGCCGGAGTACAGTTCATTCCAATCCATAATACATCCTACATACAAGGGTTACCGGTTATGTTCAGCCTGACCGCCCATTTCCACGCCATGGCGTGTTCATTTAAGGCGCAAAGTTCGCTAAGCACACATATTATCCGCGGGGTTAACCGCGGATAATATCTTTGCAATCCCCATGGGGAGATGGATTTCGTCTCACACGGAGGCCTTTTTCTTTGCCGCTATTCGGCAAAGAAAAAAACCCTTCTTCGCATTCTTGGCGTTCTTGGCGATGAACATGTTTATTCACCCAGAATGAATATGTGACACTATATCCGAATTCGAGCACTTTGGCACGAAGGTTTTCGTTTGTTGGCATCCCAGCGCAGTTACGGTGAAGTGGCAATACCTATCAGGCAACGGTCTCAAAGTCCTTCTTCTTTATATTTCCGGGCCAGCCCGGTATAGTGTGCCGCCCCCTTTTTAAGGCGGTCCATATCCGCGCGGGAGACCTTGCCTTTGACCTTTCCGGGATTGCCCGTGACCAGGGAGCCATCGGGAATGACGGTGTCCGGCGGAATCAGGGAGCCGGCCCCGATAATGCAGGATTGGCCGATGCGGGCCCCGTCCAGCAGGGTGGCGTTGTTGCCGATGAGCACCTGATCCCCGATTCTGAGGCAGTGAACCACGGCGCCGTGTCCCACAATCACCCCCCTGCCGATGGTCACATCCGTCCCCCCGTGCACCACGCAGTTATCTTCCAGACAGGTATTCTCCCTGATCACGATCCTGCCGAAATCGCCCCGGATCACGGCCCCGGGCCAGATACTGGCTCCCGCACCGATGTTGACATTCCCGATCACCGTGGCGGC
>JAWLET010000311.1:0-3191 GCA_041685955.1 Desulfobacteraceae bacterium
CGCCCCGGGAAAATGGTTATCAGCTAACTGACTAAATCTGAAAATTTTAAGGGCTGGTTGGTGTGCAGTGAAACAGGGTTTATTCCCTGGATATTCGACATAAGGATTGGTCCGAGCTGGCGAACTATGGCAGCTTGATGGCAGCTATGGCTGGCACAGGTGGTAGCTTCGGTGCTGGTCCTACAAAAAAAGATTGCCATCAGGATATTTTTCTGACCCTAATCATTGTAATCATTGAGCCGTACCTCCCCTCATACATGCAATATAGAGGCCCCGAAAGGGCCATAGATAAGCAGTAAGCCCCATTGGGTCTTCTCGCCCTTCATTACGCAAAATAAAGCCCAAATAAGCCACCTCATGCGGCCAGTTTTTATAGGAATATCAGCAGGTTACGTCGACACCCCGTTTGACAAGCCCCCTCCTTTATGCTACAGCACCTCACCATGGGCATCATCAAACAGGCATCGGAAACCATACTTAAACGCCTTTCCTGGGCAACCGCCCATAAAGACCAGGCAGGCATTGCAAAAGACCTCGCACAGGGCAAAGACATCTCCGAAGTATATGGCGTCGGAGAAGCCGGATTGTTTGATGAGTTCTTCTACTTCCTCAACCAATTCAACATCCTGGACCTATTCTTCAAGCTCGATCCCAACGCCTCTCAACGTCAAAGCAATGTCCAGTTTCCCGCTATCATCCTCATCTATCTCATGCGGGTGGTGGCGGGCTTATCTTTCTTTTGGCATACCCATCCCGTCCTCCTTCGAAGTCAGTCCTTGATGCGACTCGTCGGCTTCAGTGGCAGGGAGGTACGAGACGGCACTTCCAAAAGGGGGACAAAGAAAATCTCCCAAGAGGATACAAAAGACCCTACCCCCGTCAGGGGTCCCATCTGTACGGATTCCATCGCCACCTATATACAGGCTATTTCTGCCCAGGCTTTGGAGAAGCTGTTCAATTCGGTGGTGGCTATTCTGGCCAAACATCATTTTTTCCCTAAACAGATCCATGCCATTTTGGATGCTTCCGAAATTGAGTCCACTGAACGCTGCCAGGGTTGCGGCAAGGTAACCAAAGAAAAGCCTCCCGAGCTTCGCCTTCGAAAGGGCCGTATCCGAAAAGTACTTGAGACGGTTTTTGGTTTCAAACTATGGCTCCTATGGGACCCCACCAGCCGACTCCCTTTGGCCATATGCTTTGATACCATTGAAGTGAGCGACGGGACTTACACCCGAAACATCATTACTCAGGCCGTCATTAATCTCGGTGATCATGCTCAAATTGCCTCTGTGGCCATGGACCGCGGATTCATAGACGGCCAAGACCTTTGGTGGCTTCATGACCAGATGAATATCACATTCTATATCCCGGCCAAGACCTCTATGGCCGTTTATAAAGATGCCCTTTCCCTCATGGGAACCGGTAGGGTCCAAACCCGGCAGCGAAAACACACCGTAGGGGCCGGAAAGAACAAGAAGACGGTCACAGATTCCTGGAAGGTGGAGGGCCTTCAGGGGCTCACTTCTGCCGGATTTTATGGTGAGAAGGGGAGCGGGAGCCATGAAAACCGAAAGGATTTTATTCCCAATCCCATCAATGCCGTGGTGGTATTGGATGACCCTTACCGGCAAAACAACCCCCAATCCGATACCCTTGTCATACTCACCAATGCTACGGTGGATCAACCCCTTAAGGTCTATGACGGCTATGACGCCCGCAGTGAGATTGAAAACGCACAGTTTCGGGAAGCCAAGCAAGCCTGGTTTATCGAGAGGCCTGCCCGGAACACCGCCGCCGGCTTTCGCTCCCATGTCTATCTCACCCTCGTGACCATGACCCTTACCACTGCCTTTCGGACCTGGATGGACAAGCAGGACAAACTGGATAGAGAGGGTAAAGAGACAGGCATCCGAAAGTTTCGGGAACAAATCAAGCAGCAAAACGGTAATAAGCTGATCGTATTCGATGAAGATCGGTATGCCATTTTTGACACCTATGAGGTGCTCATCCTCTGCGGCACCACGGTGTTGAAGCCCACAGGCGTCAGGGAAACCATCTCAAAGCAGGATATCCTGATCAAGTATGGGGTTGATTTGGAATAGCCATTCCTTGGATGTCCTGGCTTCTGCCGGCCAATGGGCCTACCCGTTCTCTGTTGAGTTCCTCCATATCAGGGAGTGATTCCCGGAAATCCCAGCCCAGGGATCCGCTGTGCCTTTCTGCCTTCATTCCTGATTGGTCCCATCTTCCTTTGTCCGTTTCCCTTCAATTTTCATTTCAATTCTACTGCTCATTACCCTACCCGTCTTTCATCCATCAACACTCATGGCCTTCCTGCTGCGTCTGTGTCATGTTTCCGCGCTTATCCCTTCAGGCCCTTCCACTATGTCGAATATCCAGCGGCCCAGGGTCTTCTTGAAGAGACCCACAGCCTCTGGTATGCTACCCGCTCACCATGTCTTACACCACATAAGGGGATGTCTATGGGCAACCAGAACCTAAAATGGCAAAAAAAAGTGAGTGAATTGGCCGATCGCACCTGGGATAGGAAGGGCATCAGGGACCGGTTGGATCATTTGCGCCGGCATGGTTTCGGTATGAGGGATCTGGATTGGACCGCCATGCAAAACCACCGGGCTGAGGTGCTCGATCGGGTGCAACGTCGCGCCGAAGAATACGAGTATTTCACCCACAGCTGCGCCAAGGGCTCTGCCCTGGCGCTCATGGAGGCCTTTAATCTGGGCAACTGGGCCATCATACGGGCCATGTCCCCCTTTCCCGGGTTCGGCATGACCGGCGGGATTTGCGGCGGGGTCACCGGGAGCCTCATTGCCCTGGGGCTCTTTTTCGGGAGCGACGATCCGGAAGACTATGAGGGGACCGGCCGCACCATGACCGCAGCCCGGGCGTTCATTGATCGCTTTAAAGAGGAGTTGGGCACTATCAGTTGCCCTGAACTGCAGGAGGACGTGATTTTCGGGGAATATATGGACCCCCGGGGCAGCAAGGAGAATTTCACGGCCTTTCAAAAGGCCAAAGGGTATGAAAAGTGCGCTCTCCCGCCCGGAGTGGGAGCCCGTCTAACAGCGGACATCATACTAAACAGCCCGGGTCCGGCTCACCTCCCTTGATCATTGTGCCTCATTCGGTTTGGGGCGGAGTGGAATTGCATCGACAAAGGATGGCACGAT
>JAWLET010000042.1:0-13941 GCA_041685955.1 Desulfobacteraceae bacterium
ACCAATTACAAATAGCTTCTTCATTACTCTACTCCTCCTAAAAATAGTTTTTGTTTAAACCTCATTCAACATAAACTACATAATAAATATAAAGTTTATCGCCCCCTTTCTTTAAATAAAATGTTTACAAAAAGAAACCCACTTGTAACTAACGAAAGCTTAACCAATTTTCTGTGTTTCGTATATTTAACAAGTTAAGAGGAAAATGTCAAGCATTTTTCACCCATTACCCCGCCATTTTTCTGCCCGTCTGCGTAAAAGAGGGCACGGCGATCCGGCTTTTTTGGCCGTAAGGCGGTCTGCACATTCCCTGAATGCCCAATTCCCGGTTGACAAACCATGCTGAAATGGTAACAATCACCTGAAAAAAAACAGGGGCCCTCTGATGCGGAGATACTCAGGTATAAGCATTATCCAATTTCCGCCTTGAGGTCAAGGGAAAAATGGTCTTAAATTCCACGGGTTGCCATAGCTCCAACCCGGTGATTCCTTTGGAATTTCCCGCATTCGGCCCGGTCCGCCCCTGATCATGATGGAGATGGCTTATGAAGGTACTGGTCAGCGATCCGTTGTCAGATGTGGGCGTCGCCGCATTCAAAGATACGCCCGAGATTGAAGTGGACGTCAATACCGGCCTGGACGCCCGGGGGTTAAAGGAAATCATTGGGGAATATGACGGACTTGCCATCCGAAGCGCCACCCGGGTGAATACCGAGATTCTTGATGCGGCCCATCGCTTGAAGGTCATCGGCCGCGCAGGGATCGGCCTGGACAATGTGGACATCCCCGAGGCCAGCAAGCGGGGGATCGTGGTCATGAATACGCCGGAGGGGAACACCATCACCACGGCAGAGCATACCATGGCCCTGATCATGGCCCTGTCCCGCAGGATCCCCCAGGCCACCGCCTCCTTGAAACAGGGGGCCTGGGAGAAGAAGGCCCTGAAAGGTCAGGAGCTGTTCAATAAAACCCTGGGCCTCATCGGCGTGGGTCATATCGGTCGCATCGTGGCGGATCGTGCCAAGGGGATGAAGATGAAGGTCATCGCCTACGATCCGTACATCAAACCGGAAACCGTGGAAAAGCTGGACCTGGAACCGGTATCTTTTGAGGCCCTTTTAGAACGGGCCGATTACATTACCATCCACACGCCCAAAACCGCGGAAACCGCCGACATGATCAACCGGGAGGCCATCGGCCGCATGAAGCCCGGCGCCATGCTCATCAACTGTGCGCGGGGGGGCATCGTCAATGAAGACGACCTCTACCATGCCCTCAAATCCGGGCATCTCGGCGGGGCCGCCCTGGATGTATTCGCCAGCGAGCCCCCGGGAAAAATCCCCCTGATGGAACTGTCCAACTTTATCTGCACCCCCCATCTCGGGGCCTCCACCCAGGAGGCCCAGGACAATGTGGCCAAGGATGTGGCCCAACAGATTATCGCCTACCTGCTCCACGGCACAGTCAAAAACGCGGTCAATGTGCCCAGCATCAGTGCAGAGTTGATGACGGTGCTCAGGCCTTATGCCACGCTCTTGGAACGGATGGGCGCTTTTCAGTCTCAACTCGCCGAGAGCGCCGTTGTGGAGGCCCGGGTGCAGTATTCCGGGAACGTGGTGGACTACGATGTCACGCCGCTTACCACCGCCATGCTCAAGGGTCTGTTGACCCCCATCCTCAAATACGATGTCAACTTTGTAAATGCCCCGTATATTGCTGCGGACCGGGGCATCAAAGTGGTGGAATCCAAAAGCAAGACCTCCGAGGACTTTGCCAGCCTGGTAAAGCTCACGGTAAAGACCCTGGAGGGAGAGCATATTGTGTCAGGCACCATTTTCGGGCGGGACCTGCCCAGGATCCTCCGCATCAACAACTTTTATCTGGAGGCGATTCCCGAGGGACACAGCCTCCTGATCCATAACGAAAACACGCCCGGCGTGATCGGGCACATCGCATCCACCATCGGCCGGCATGGGATCAACATCAATCGCATGCAGGTGGGAGAAGAGAAGGAGAAGCTGCAGAACGTGATCTTTCTGACCACCAGTGTGGCGGTGGATGATGCAATCATTGAAGCGCTTTCCGGTCTGGACCATATCTTTTCCGCCAAACGGATTGAGCTGTAGCAGGGCAGAGGGCGGAGGGCAGAGGGCGGAGGGCAGAGGGCGGAGGGCAGAGGGCGGAGGGCAGAGGTCGGAAGTCGGAGGTCAGGGGTCGGAAACACAAAAAATCTTCCGGAGTAAGGGGAACGTCAACAGCAACCACAGGAACCACACAAAGCCGCAGGGCCACAAAGGAAAAGCATCAAACCATTGTTGAAAATGCTCAGCGAGCGCATTCCCTGCAGTTCGTTGCAGGGTTCTTCAATACTCTTCGTGTCTTTGTGTCTATTGTGTGAGTCCAACCGTAGGAGATAAGCGATGTCATCAGAGGAAGAAAAAGGATTTGTAATTAAAGACCGGCGCTCCTTTGACGAAAAAGGGGGGCTCAAGGAAGAGGAAGCCAAAAAAACGGAGGAAATACCAAAGCAGCCCGACGAGACGAAGAAGGAAGAAGCCAAAACAGACAGCGGTGAGCAGCGTGGGCAGGAAACCCAAACACCGCCCCTTCCCGAGGTCAACTTTTCCTCTCTTATTCTGAGCCTCAGTTCCTCTTCCCTGTATCACCTGGGAGAAGTGCCGGACCCCGAGACCGGAGAAAAGAAAAAGGATCTGGCCCTGGCCAAACATGCCATCGATACCATCTCCATGCTCAAGGAGAAGACCGTGGGGAATCTCACGGAAGAAGAGCAGAAATTTATTGAAAGCGTCCTGACAGATTTAAGATGGCGCTATGTCAAGGCCAAATAATTGAATGGCTCCAATCTGCCAGAGCAACCATCGGTTCACCTGGCGCCCGCCAAGCTCAACATCCGGCTGAAGATCACAGGCCGCAGGCCGGACGGCTACCACCACCTCGTGAGTGTCATGGCGCCCGTCAATCTGTGTGACCGCATTGAACTGCGGCCTGCTCCCCAGTCAGGCATCTTCATGACCTGCCGCGGCCTCGGGGTACCTGAAAATGCGGAAAACCTGGTCTTTCAAGCGGCAAAAGCATTCTTCCTTAGCGCAGGCCTTGATCGGGGACTCACCATTCATCTCACCAAAAATATCCCTGTAGCCGCAGGCTTAGGCGGCGGCAGCAGCGACGCGGCCGCGGTGCTCAGGGGCTTGAACCGCATGGAATCCTTCCCCCTTGCAGCCGCGACCCTGGAAAAGCTGGCGCTCCACCTCGGTGCGGACGTCCCTTTTTTCCTCAAACAGGCTCCCTGTATTGCCCGGGGGATCGGTGAAATTCTGACCCCCATTGAGAAATGGCCGGATTTATGGTATGTGATTGTAACGCCCCCTGTTCGAGTCTCCACTGCCTGGGTGTACAGGCAGCTGGCCCGGCCCCGGCCGGAACCGGATGCTCAGGGATCGGCGGAATTTGAGTTGACAGCATTGGAGTATCAGCGTACAATAAAATATTTACAGAAAGAACCGATTGAAATTATTTCCCTTCTGGAAAACGATCTGGAACAGGTAACACGCACCCGTTTTCCGGAAGTGGGGGACATCAAGCAGGCGATATTAAACTCAGGGGCCGGGGGCGCGCTGATGTCGGGCAGCGGACCCAGCGTTTTCGGGGTCTACCCGTCAGAGGAAGCGGCGAAACGGGCGAAACGGACGCTTTCATCCCAGGGCCTGGGGAGTGTTTTCTTGGCAAAAGGGCTGGGGGGAAGCAGCTGGTTGAGGGAATGAGGCGTAAAAGGGGAAACCATATTGTCAAATGGAAATTTGTCAAATGCAGAAAAGAGGCCTTATTTCCGGTTTCTGACCCCCGGCCCCTGATTTCCGACTTCTGAATTGCCGCACTGGGGTGTCGTCAAGTGGTAAGACACGGGCCTTTGGAGCCCGCATTCGGAGGTTCGAATCCTCCCACCCCAGCCACAGACCTAAAACGGGGATTCACTTGGCACATGAAATAAAACTTTTCGGGGGCACATCCAACCCTGGGCTGACCATTGAGGTGTGTAACTATCTCGGCATCAGCCCCGGCAACATCGTGGCCAAAACCTTCAGCGACGGCGAAACCCAGATTGAAGTAGGCGAAAACATCAGAGGGCAGGATGTGTTTGTGATCCAGTCCACCTCCACCCCGGTCAATGACAATCTGATGCAGCTGCTGATCATCATGGACGCCCTTAAGCGGGCTTCGGCCGAACGGATTACCGCAGTGATCCCCTACTATGGGTACAGCCGCCAGGACCGCAAGGTAAAACCGAGGGTGCCCATCAGCGCCAAACTGGTCGCCGATCTGATCACCGTGGCCGGCGCAAGCCGGGTGGTTTCCATGGACCTTCATGCCGGCCAGATTCAAGGCTATTTTAACATCCCGGTGGACAACATCTACGCGGCGCCCATATTGTTGAAATATATTGAGAAACACCTGAAAGACGATCTGGTGGTGGTCTCGCCGGATGCCGGGGGGGTGGAGCGGGCCCGGGCCTTTGCCAAACGTCTGAATGCCTCTTTGGCCATCATAGACAAAAGACGCGAAGCCGCCAATGTCTCGGAAGCCATGAATGTGATCGGGGAAGTGGAAAACAAAAGGGCCATTATACTGGATGATATGGTAGATACCGCAGGCACCTTGACCCAGGCGGCTGCAGTGCTCAAAGACCGGGGGGCGAACAAGATCCATGCCTGCTGCACCCATCCTGTCCTTTCCGGTCCGGCCATTGACCGGATCGGGGCCTCGCCCCTTGACAGCCTGGTGGTCGCCAATACCATACCCCTCAATGAAAAGGCCAAACAGTGCCCCAAGGCCATTATGGTCCTCTCTGTTGCCGAACTTCTGGGGGAAACCATCAAGCGAATTCACGAATCTCATTCTGTCAGCACGCTGTTTGTCTGAGGTATTAAAAACGCCGCCTTAAGACGGGGCGTTTTTTTATGGAAGTTACTTTGTGAAAAATTTCATGTAATAAAGCAATAACCGTTCACGGGTTTAGAATTTCAATGGTCCATTGAACCCGAAATGTGTGAACCTTTATTAGACCAATACTGGAGGAAAAAGATGAGTCAATTAACCCTTGCTGCCCGCATCAGAAAAGAAAAAGGGAAAGGGGCAGCCAGAAAACTAAGAAAAAATGAGAAAATTCCTGTGATTTTCTATGGGCCCAAAACCGAACCGACGCCGTTGGCGGTGGATTACCCGGAATTGATGCGCGTCATCAAAGAAAGCGGCAGTGAAAACGCCATTTTCAATTTACAATTCCAATCGGATCAGGGGACCGAAACCCGGAAGGCCATGATAAAGGAGCTCATGACCGATCCGGTTAAAAATACCTGCCTTCACGCCGATTTTTATGAAATCTCCATGGATACCGAGATCACCGTCAATGTGGCCATCCGCCTCATGAACACGCCGGTGGGGGTTACCAACGGGGGGGTCCTGGAGCATATTCGAAGGGAACTCCAGGTCTCCTGTCTTCCCGACAAGCTGGTGGAGGCCTTGGAGATCGATGTGTCGGCCCTGGACATGGGGGACGCCGTCCATGTGGAGGATATCCGACTGCCAGAGGGAATCCGGACAGAAGAGGACGGGCACCTGACCGTGGCGGTTGTGTCCGCACCGGCAGCGGAGGAAGTGGAAGAAGCGGAAGAAATCCTTGAAGCGGAAGGAGAAGCGGAAGAAGCGGAAGCGGAAACCGCCGCCGCGGAAGAGACAGGCGCTGAAAAATCAGAAAAATAAGGAGAGGGGGTGAGGCAGCTTAAGCATTTGCACTTGATAGTAGGCCTCGGCAACCCTGGATCAAAATATGAGAATACCCGGCACAACGTCGGTTTTAAGGCCGTGGAACAGTGGTGCCGTATTTTGGGAATGCGTCTGAGCGGGCGGCGCTTTCGCTCCAAAAGCACGACTTCCACTCTCGGGGACGATAAGATCATTTTCATCGCCCCCCAGACCTACATGAACCGAAGCGGGGAAGCAGTCAGGGCCTGGGCAGACTATTATGCGGTGGAGACCGGAAACGTCCTGGTCCTCCATGATGATCTGGATCTTCCCCTGGGAAGGGTCAAGATCGTAAAAGGGGGCGGGGCCGGAGGACACAAAGGCGTGTTATCCGTTATTCATCATCTGGGAAGTACCGATTTTCCCCGGATAAAAATCGGCATCGGACGGCCGCGGTACACGGAAACGGTGGAGGAGTATGTTCTCGCGCCCTTTTACGCCGATGAAGCCGAGATGGCTGAAGACGTTGTCCGGATGGCGGTTAACGCGGCCCGGTTGTGTGTTTCCGAAGGGCTTGAATCGGCAATGAATCGCGTGAATCGTTAAAAACTAATTTAAATTAAGGAGGAGGAAAAGAGATGCAAGGAGTAACTATTTTTGCGCCCTTTTTAGGGATCCTGAGTTTGGTCATTGCATGGCTGGTCTACGGCTATGTCAAGAAGCAGGACAGTGGAAATGCCTTGATGAAGGAACTCGAGGAGTCCATCCATACCGGGGCCATGGCCTTTTTAAGAAAGGAGTATTCCGTTCTGCTCGTTTTTATAGCGATTGTCTTTATCATTCTGGGGTGGGGCATCGCCTGGAAGACGGCCATTGCCTTTGTCACCGGGGCCGCCTGTTCCATGGCGGCCGGATTTTCCGGCATGACCGCGGCCACGAGAGGCAACTCCCGAACCGCGGAGGCCGCCAATAAGTCCGGTCAGGCCAAGGCCCTCAATATTTCCTATTTCTCAGGGTCCGTAATGGGGCTGGCCGTGGCCGGACTGGGCCTGCTGGGGCTCGGATTCTGGTTCTGGGTTTATGGAGGGGATCCTGAAACCGCCAAGTACATCAATGGATTTGCCATGGGCGCCAGTTCCATCGCCCTGTTTGCCCGCGTGGGCGGGGGCATCTTTACCAAGGCCGCGGACGTAGGGGCCGATCTGGTCGGTAAGGTGGAAGCCGGCATTCCCGAGGATGATCCCCGAAACCCCGGGGTCATTGCAGACAACGTGGGCGATAATGTGGGGGATATCGCCGGAATGGGCGCCGACATCTTTGAATCCTTCGTGGGATCGGTCATCGCCACCATCGCCATCGGCGCCACTCTGACCATTAATACAGCGCCGGAGCTTGCAGCATTTGTCAAAGAATTCCCCGCGCTTGAAGGTCTGAGTGCTACGGCCATCAAAATGAAATATATGGCCATGCCCATCCTGATCGTCATGGCCGGGATGCTCAGCTCCTTTGTGGGGGTGTTCTCCATCAAAGTGTTTCAAAAAGGGGATCCCGCAGGGGCCCTCCGGTACACCACCTTTGTGGCGGCCATCATCTTCGTCATCCTGACCTACCTTGTCACCAAGTCTCTCGGCATGCCCGTGGGGGCCTTCTGGGCCGTATTCTCAGGGCTTCTGTGTGGAATCGCCATCGGGCTTCTGGCGGAGTACTACACCTCCGGACCCCCGGTCAAACGGATCGCCAGACAATCCGAAACCGGTGCGGCCACCCTCATTATCGCCGGGCTGGCCGTGGGCATGCAGTCCACCTGGATGCCCATCATGGGCATCTGCGTGGCCACCTTTGTCGGTTTTCAAACCGCCGGCATTTACGGCATCGGGCTTTCGGCCGTGGGCATGCTGGCCACGGTGGGCGCCACCATGACCGTGGATGCCTATGGTCCCATCGCCGATAACGCAGGCGGCATCACCGAGATGTCCGCCCTGGGTCCTGAAACCCGGAAAATTACGGACAGCTTAGATGCTCTGGGCAACACCACCGCCGCCATCGGCAAGGGGTTCGCCATCGGTTCAGCCGCCCTTACCGCACTGGCCCTCTTTGTGGCCTATACCCAGGCGGCAGGGCTGGAGATGATCCGCATCGACAACCCCATGGTAGTCATCGGCGTGCTTATCGGCGCCATGATCCCCATGGTGTGCGCGGCCCTCACCATGACTTCGGTGGGCAAGGCCGCCTTCAGCATCGTGGAAGAGATCCGGCGCCAGTTCAGGGACATCCCCGGGCTGCTGGAAGGAAAAGAGGGGGCCAAGCCCGATCCGGCCACCTGTGTGACCATTGCCACCAATGCGGCGCTCAAAGAGATGGTGGCGCCGGGGCTTATCGCGGTCCTGGCCCCGGTGGCGGTCGGCTTTCTCCTGGGAAGCGAGACCCTGGGCGGCATGCTCCTGGGCGCCACGGTCATGGGTGTGTTTCTGGCCCTGTACATGGCCAACAGCGGCGGTGCATGGGATAATGCCAAAAAATGGATCGAGGAAGGGAACCTGGGCGGAAAGGGTTCTGACAACCACAAGGCCGCCGTGGTGGGCGACACCGTGGGCGACCCGTTTAAAGACACCTCCGGTCCGGCCATGAACATCCTGATCAAGCTGATGAGCGTGGTCTCTCTCGTCATCGCACCGATCGTGCCGGCCATTGGCTTTTTCCTGGGCGGATAGGGCGGAATCAAACCAGTTCACGGCCCTGAGTCCTGACTTGTCAGGACTTGCGCCGTGAACTTAAGCACCAGGGTTTACCCTTATTTCAGAACAACGAAATGTTGGGCTGCCCTAACCCAACATTTCGTTGTTTCAACGACCCGATATTTTGGATAAGGGACTCAAAAACCATCACAGGAAAATATATGCATAAAACTACTTTCAGAATTTCCGAGACATTCGTTAGGGGGGTCCGATGTTTGCTATAGGTGATTTGGCGGTTTACCCCGCCCACGGCGTCGGTATCATCGAAAAGATAGAAGCGCAGGAAGTGTCCGGGTGCAAGCAGGAATTTTATGTCATGCGGATACTGGAAAACGACATGATCATCATGATCCCCACAAGCAATGTAAACAACGTGGGATTGAGGGATATCATCGGGAAGGCGGAACTTCCCAGGCTTTACTCCATTTTAAAAAAGCGGGATATCACCCTTGACAGCCAGACCTGGAACCGCCGCTACCGGGAGTACATGGATAAAATCAAGACCGGATCCGTATTTGAAGTGGCTGAAGTCTATCGCGATTTGTTAATGCTCCGTCTTGAAAAAGACCTCTCATTTGGGGAGAGAAAAATGCTGGATACCGCCAGGGCCCTTCTGGTGAAAGAGATCTCCCTGGCCAAGAAGATCGGAGAATCCCAGGTGGAAAAGGACCTGGACAAGCTTTTTGCCTCCCCGGAATTAACCCAAGCGCAAGTCATGTAAGGGCCGGAAGATGCACTGAGGCGGCACGATTCATGAGGAGGGGAATGGTCTTGCCGGCCCTCGGTCTCCGGCATGTCCCTGAAGGTCCAATGATCCGGTATCGAAATTTTTCCTGCCCTGAATTGCAAACATGCATGCGCCACTCCTTCAGACGTGATACATGACGCCGCCAGATCGTTTTCGTTCACGATTTCCAAAGAGGCCCGGGACACACGGCTGGATCTGTTTTTATCCAGCCATCCGTCCATAGACCTGTCGCGATCGCGGATACAGTCGCTCATCACCCAGGGAAATGTCAAGATCAATGGACGGCCCTCAAAGCCGGGCTACAGATTACGGCCCGGGGACCGGGTCTGTCTCGAAATTCCACCCCCCGTCCCTCTGGTCATTGAACCGGAGGCGGTCCTGTTCGACATTATTTACGAAGACCACGCCCTGATTGTGCTGTCAAAACCTCCCGGAGTGGTGGTTCACCCGGCCCCGGGTCACGCTTCGGGCACATTGGTTCACGGTCTTCTCGCCCATGCCAAGGACCTGTCGGGGATCGGCGGAATCCTCAGGCCCGGCATTGTGCACCGGCTGGACAAGGATACCTCAGGGCTTATGGTGGCCGCAAAGCATGACGCCGCTCACAGCCATCTGGCCCGGCAATTCAAACAGGGAAAGGTGAAAAAGGAGTATGCGGCCCTGGTCCACGGACCCGTGCAGGGGGAGAGGGGTGAAATTGATCTCCCCATTGCCCGGCACCCCGAAAGACGAAAAGAAATGGCGGTGGCGCCGGGCCATGGCAGGCACGCACTGACCCTATGGCACAAAATCGAGGAATTCAAGCACGGCATCTCTCTGCTTTCCATCACCCTCAAGACCGGCCGGACCCATCAGATCCGCGTTCACCTTTCCCACACGGGTCATCCGGTGATGGGAGATCCGGTGTACGGATACGGCCGCAGGAGATTAAAAAACCAGCTCAAAAAGGATGCGGAAGCGCTTCTTCCTCTCATCCACAGGCAGCTGTTGCACGCCCGTCGACTGGGATTCATCCATCCGGTTTCAAACCGATATGTGGAATATGAGGCCCCCCTGCCCGAGGATATGGCGGCGGTCCTGGAGGCCCTGAGATCTCTGGCTGAACACTGAAACCTGTAAACAGGTACAGTCCATCTTCCGGCCCTGGAGTTTTCGATTTCTTTTAAGACGCTATCCACACACCGGGCAGTTCCGCCGGCACTCGCCACACAAAAGATGTGAATTGTCGCACCAGTAAACCGTGGAGATGCTTCTCCCGCAGCCCCGGCACACCACTGGTTCGATGGAGCGGGTCAACGGGTTGTAGGTAAGCGAAAGGCTCGTCTTTTGCTTTCCGGCGGTCACCCGGTACAGCACACTTACGGTGGGCATTCTGATGAACATGGCGGCACAGGGCTGCACCTTGATGGTGATGCTGTATTTCTTAAATAAATCCTCCTTTTTGCGGGTAAGCTCATCGGGCAGAAGTCCGATTTTTTCCCGCCGCTCATCCACAACCTCCTGCGACAACCCGGGCCGTTTAAGGCCTTTTTCCATCTCATCTTTGAGAGCGCCGTAATACTCCTCCAGATTGGCCACGTCTCTTTTAAAGCGCCTGACCATGCTCTCCTTAAACGGCTGGATCTCCGCTTCCAGCATTGCGCTGGTTTGGGCCTTGATTTCCGCAATGATTCTGTTCATTCGCCCGGGGTCCCACGTGAGCGGAAACGAGTCCAAATAATGTCTTTCAATGCCGGCCAGATCGATGTTTTCCCCGGACACAAACGCCCCGGTATCGTAATTGAACCACAGGGTGATGAGTCCCTCCTTCTGTTCATCGCTCTGGGCCAGATACCGGCAATTGATGAGGAGATAGCTCGTCTTCGCTTTTGCTGCGGATTCCACCTGGCCCACGGCCTTGGGAAACCGGATATGTTCCCGGATCAACCGGTCAAAGCCCTGGCTCTTGAGATAGTCGAACGACAGCTCGCACCCCGCCACCGGGACCTGAGCACAGGCCATATCCACCATTTTTTCCAGTAACGGAGACCCGAATGAGAGGGCATACCCGTTTTCCGCATCAGAAGGGGATGCATTTTGATCCACCCGCAGATATTCGGGGGTCTCCAGCAGTTGGGACAATGCCTCGGGCAGCAGGACCTCCCATCCATGCGGGTCCTTTTCCACCACCGCCCCCTGATGTTCAAGATAGCGGATGGCGAAGGTCTCCGGGCTTTCCCCCTGATCAAAGTTCATAATTCTCTCCAAAGAGCTTTTCATCCAATGTCCGGGTCTTTTGATAGCCGCTTTTGGCCCTTTTCATCCGGTTTTCCAGCTTTTTGAAGCCGGTTTTACGGTCTTCAGCCGTCTCTGAGTTGACCCAGATATCATAAATCATCTCGCCGAACTCCCGGTCTCCCCGCAATCGGCCCAGCACCATATCAATCTCGCCGATGACCATCTCAAACATATTGATCTTCCGATCCAGTATGTCCAGGATGAAGTCCTCCACACTGTTGGCGGCGCACAGATTGTATATCAGCACCTCGCGTTCCTGCCCGATTCGGTGGATACGGCCCACGCGTTGTTCGATTTTCATGGGATTCCAGGGCAGATCGTAATTGACCATCTGATGACAAAACTGCAGGTTCCGGCCCTCGCCCCCGATTTCAGTGGTCACCAGGATATCCTTCTCCTTTCGAAACCGTTCAATCTCTTTCTCCTTGGTCCGGTTGTCCATTCGGCCATGGAACACCGCAAACGGGATATCATGCCATTCCAGGAATTCAGAGATATGCGCCAGGGTCCCGAGATATTTGACAAATACAATCAGCTTCCCTGAAGATTTGCCGATGAGCTTCAGCAAAAACCTGTTTTTGCTGTTCTCTTCCAGGGCGCGACACATATTATTGATGGCATGGATCTCCTGCTCGTGCTTCAGCAGCAACTCCCGTTTCTCCAAGAGACGCGACAGGGTGAGGCTGACCGCCCGGGGCGATGATCCGGCCTCCTCCAGAAGGTTTTTAAGCAGAAGCTTGCGCCCCTTTCCATCCGACGCATTCAGATCCCTGGCAAAGGCGGTAATCCGTTCATACAGGTCCATCTCCGCCCCGCCGCTCTCCACCCGTATGGTCTGGGCAAACCGGGGCGGGATCTCGATATTGGCCAGGGCCCGGGTATTGCGGATCATGACATCCCCGAGAAGCCCCTTCAAACGGGTTCGATTCTGGGGATCTGTGGGATTCCCCCGGGTCATAAATTCTTTCCTGAATTCCGAAGGGGTCTTGAGCTGCCCCGGTTTCAACAGCGTGATCAGATTATACAGCTCCAGAAGATTGTTTTCCACGGGCGTGGCGCTGAGAAGGACCAGGAACCGCTTCTTGAGGGCGTTTACCAGTTTCCAGTTCAAGGTATTGCGGTTCTTGAGGTGATGGGCTTCATCCACAATCACCATGTCATAGTCCCGTTCCGTGACCACCGGAAAATTCCGCTTGGACTTGGCCAGATTGATGGATGCCAGGATAAAAGGCTGCTTCCAGAAAGATTGACCCATTTTTCGATAATCGGGATCATCCGTGGAGACGAAGGAAAGCTCGAATTTGGTCTTCAGCTCATCCCGCCACTGGCTGACTAACGGGGAAGGGGTCAGTATCAGCGCATTTTTCACCATGCCCCGCTGCACATACTCCTTGAGCACCATCAGGGCTTCGATGGTCTTGCCCAGCCCCACCTCATCGGCCAGAAGCGCCCGGCCCCGGAAGGTCTTCAGTACCTTTCTGACCGTCTCCTCCTGATACCACAGGGACCGGACCTCTTTTAGGCTGTTGATACAGATAAGGCTGTCAAAGGTTTCTTTGAATCGAATCGCATGTCCCTGAAGGGCCAGTTCATAATCCGCCACAGAACTGATCCGGCCCCGGGATATGGCCGCGTTCAAGGGCTCAGGGTCCACCTCCACACGAACCGGGATCTGAGGGAGGGGGGCAGGGGGCTCAGCGGGTTCAGGGCTCGGCGTGGAGGGTTCAGGGGTCTCGGTTTGAACCTCTGCAGGACCGGGGGTTTTAGAGGGCTTTGCCCGGGTGCGGGACGGGGGTGAAGGCCTTTTCAGTTGCAGTTGTTCCCTGCAATACCGCTCTTCATTGATGAGAAACTGCCTCAGGCGTCTTTTGTCTCCGCCTCTGATCTTAGATACCAGGGGCAGGGTCTCTTGAATGAGCTCCAGGGCCTGTTCATACCGTCCTTTCTCTATCAACAGACCACACAGGCCATACATCTGATCCGGCCTTACGGCCCTGCCGGCGCGAAGTCCCAGAAGGGCTCTCATCTCCACATCGGTCCGGTTGAGCTGCTGGCCCAGGTAGCCCAGGAGTTCAAGGTATTCCTGGTTCCCCGGCTTCAGGCTCAGGGCCTTTTCCACCCAAAAAAGGGCGCGCTCAAACTTCCCCTCATCCCGCTCCCACATGGCCTCGTAGAAAAAATCCTCGGCCTTCTCCCGCTTAAAAAAGCCGGCCTGCTTTTGCCTGCGCTCCTTTTGCTTGACCTTTCGTTTGGCCTTCCGTTTTTCTGCTTTTGTTTTACCCATTTAAAACCATGCTCAGGGGCCGGCGCTAAGGGCTCACGCAAACGGCCTCCGCAGTCCTACCGAAATGGCTCCCAGATCCGTTTCATCTGAAAGGTTTTGGTGCGGTTCCGATCTATGCCCAGCCTGAGACACCAGTA
>JAWLET010000043.1:0-13907 GCA_041685955.1 Desulfobacteraceae bacterium
ATATAGGATGTCCCCGAACGCTAGAATTTTTTTGAGCATAAGCTCAAAAAAAGTGTTGACAAGGCCCGGCCGGGTTTTTATATTATGAGCGTGAGCTCATAAAAGATGGATGACCAATGGCCATATCGCAGCAGAAACGGCGAGTGGCTGCGGCGTTGAAAGGGGGTGTAGGATATGCCAGGATTTGATGGAACAGGGCCTCAAGGGTCAGGTCCCGGGACCGGCAGGGGTCGGGGTGGATGCAGACCCCAGGGGTCTGGTACCGGCCGGGGTTCGAGACTGGGTCGCTGGTTTAAAGGTCGCAGGAATCAAAACACGGGTCAAAACACAGGATCCGCTTCCGGCCGCAGAGGTCGAGGCAGGTCTTCAATGAGAGGAGGTGTGTAATATGCCAGGATTTGATGGAACAGGGCCCATGGGAGCAGGTCCCATGACCGGGGGTGCACGTGGATATTGCAATCCGGCAACTGCAGGCTATGCCCCGAGATACGGGATGGGATTCGGTTATGGTCGCGGCATGGGAAGAGGCCGTGCGTGGGGTGGTTTTGGACGCGGTTACGGACGTGGCTTTGGACCGCGTGCCTATGCACCGGGACCCGGTGCAGCAATTCCTCCTGCATACGGTTATCATTATCCCATGGACGCAGGCCAGGAACTCAATATGTTGAAATCCGAGGCGGACGGGCTGAAACGGACCCTTGATGATATCAATCAGCGTATCGGTGAATTGGAGCAAGAGAGTTCGGAGTAGTCGCCTTGCCCTTGACCGGGTTCACGGCTCGGAAGCACAAGGCTCATGATCAATTAAGATAGCGGGGCGGTCAACTGTGACCGCCCCGTTTTTTTTAAGGGCGAAGCCCACCCTTGGCACTATAGAGGTCTGCGGGTTTACCGAGACAAGGGATGGCAAGGATCGGAACCCGATGGTGAAGCCCCTTCCGGCGACCGGGATGTGGCCCTGGTTGACAAGCCTATCCTTTTTTCCTATCATGCGCAAGACCTGAAGCCGGTCCCGCTCCATTGGGGGATGCGGGCCGCATTCCCTGGAGTCTGATGACACAAAAAAGAGTTCTCATAATTGCCCAGAATCAGCCGCTGAACAACGATGTTCACCTGAGGAAAAAACTGGCCGATGCGGAAATGCGGGCTGAACGCCAGTCAGCCCGTTTTCCCGATCTTGATCTGCCATTGCTTCAAAAAGGAGTCCACAGACATATACTGGACGCTTCTTTGTTTTTGAATGGCCGATATATGGACCTGCTGGACCTCATGAATTTCATAAAACAGGACCGCAGGTTACCCGAATTGACCCCCGAGAATGTAGGCCGGTATTACTCCCTTGCCAACACCGCGACCTTGAACGGAATCTACCTTCACCAGTACCTTGAAAAACGCGGATATGAACCGGTGGTGGTCCAAAACTATGCGACCGGGCCGTTGTCCGAGGTTTTGACAGGGGACCTGCTGGCGGTCTGTATTTCCTCCAATTTTATTTTCATGAACGATATCCGGGAGATGGCCGAGGAAATCAAACAGTTCCTTCCGGAAGTCCCGGTTATCGCAGGAGGGATGCTGGTAAAGAAGGTTCTGGATGCCGGGGAGCGCTTTTCCCAAAGGACCTATGATTACCTGTCCGAATTTCACGGTAAAGTGGATGCCTTTGTGGTGGAGGCCAAGGGAGAGCAGACCCTGATCAAGCTCCTTGAGTGCATGGAGAAAGGCGACCCCCTGGATAAGGTACCCAACCTGGCCTATTTTGATCCGGGCGGAGGGCTTCGATTTACACCCCGGGAAGCGGAAGAGATCCATATGGATGAGACCGCCATTGCCTGGGACCGAATACCGGAACAATACCTGCGCAACATCCTGCCCGTGAACAGCAGCCGGGGGTGTGCCTACCGGTGTCGTTTTTGTACCTACCACTGGTTGTTTCCCAAAGTGAGCTGCAAATCCATTGACGTGCTCAAAACGGAACTGAAACAGATCGAGGCCTTGGGATTTGTAAGGCATATACGGTTTACGGATGACAATTTCACAGCCAATAAAGGACGGCTCCAGGCGGTCCTGGAGATGATGATCCGGGAAGGTTTCGGCTTTACCTGGTCTTCCTTTGCGCGGGCCAGCGCGTTGACCCCGGAACTGGTGAAACTGATGAAGCGCGCGGGATGCGAGTTCGTGGACCTTGGACTTGAATCCGGAAGCCAGCGTATCCTGGACAACATGGACAAACGGCTGGAAATCACACAGTCTCGACAGGCCATTAATATGCTCAACGACAGCGGGATCGTCAGCCGGGGAAGTTTCATCATCGGTTATCCCGGGGAGACGCCGGATACGTTTTCCGAGACCATCCGGTTTATCAATGAAAGCGGACTCCCCTATTACCATCCCTATCTGTTTTACTACACCGGCAACACCCTGGTTCACCAAGAGCGGGAACGTTGGGGATTGAAAGGCCTTGGTCTGGCATGGACCCACCATACCATGAATGCGGTGGAGGCCGCCCGCCTCATGTCCCAAATGGTCGTAAAGATCGATAAGAGTTTTACCGACGGACAGGCCTATGTGGAGGAAATCTACAAGCTGCTGAGGGGAGAGGGGTTTTCGCCGGAGCGGATAGCGGCCCTTTTCAAATTGAAGCGGGAATTGCTGCTGGCTACAAAAGCCCCTTCATCGAGTGACCCCCCTTTCGGAAAGACGGAACGGATCTTGTCAGATCTGGAGGCCCTGGTGATATGATGGTTATGGGAATCCTGAGCGTCAGGGATAAGCGGTACCATCCCAACCAGAGGTTGATGGAGGCCGCCACCCGTCTCGGGCAGAGCATGGTGCTGATCCATACCAGGGATTGTCTTTCTCAGGTTCGGGACGGTGAGTTGAAGCTGTCGATCCCCCACAGTGAGGTGCCCGATATTCTGCTGCCCAGAATCGGGGCCAGCATCAATGACTACGCCTTGAGTGTGGTCAGGCAGTTTGAGGAATGCGGGATCACTGTGGTCAATGGTTCCGATGCCATCCGCCTGGCAAGGAACAAGTTCATGAGCCTTCAGTCCCTGGCCCATAACGGAATCCCGGTCCCTGATTCCTTTCTGGTGGTCAATTTTAAGGGATTTGAACGCGCGGCATCCGCACTCGGGGGCTATCCGGTGGTGGTCAAAATGCCCAGCAGCAGGCAGGGCGCGGGGGTAACCCTGGTGGACTCTCGGGCCACAGCGGAATTTGTCATCCATAACCTGCAGGATACAAGCAGAGGCCTTTTGATCCAGGAATATGTTCCCCCTTCGGGTCGGCAGGATATCCGGGCCTTTGTCCTGGGAGACCGGATCGTGGGGGCCATGGGCCTGCGGCCGGAAAACGGGGATTTCAGGTCCAATATTCACTTGACGGGAAACGGTAAGCCGCTGAACCTGGACAAAAGGTTGCGTCAGCTGGCGGTCAAGGCCACTCACACCCTGGGTCTTGAGATTGCCGGTGTGGACCTCATGGTGGATAAAGCCGGAAATGAAAAGGTGATCGAGGTGAACTATTCTCCCGGGTTCAGGGGACTGGAGAAGGCCACGGGAAAGGATATCGCCACCCATATCATACAATACGTCACCCATGACGCGGGAGGTCAGAAATGGACATAGCCTTTTTGATGGACCGGCTGGATACCATTGAACCGGAAAACGAGACCACCAGTCACCTGATGTACGAATGTAACCAGCGCGGCCACGGCGTGTACTTCCTGGAACCCCATGACATCTATATCCGAGAAAACAAAGTGGTGGCCAGGATGCGAAATATTACCGTACCTCCGGACCTTTCCATGAGGAGATACTGGCGGTCTCTGATCAACTGTCTCAAAAAGGACGAACTCATATTTGAAACCGTGACCGACCTGGATGCCCTTTTTCTGAGAAAAAATCCGCCGTTGATATACCAGACCATTGAATTTTTGTCCTCGGTCAACGACCAGGTCTTTATGATCAACAGCACTACGGGTCAACTTTTGGCCAACAGTAAACTTTATACCCTCAACTTTCCGGAGATCATTCCGGAGACCCATGTATCCAGGGACCCTTCCAGGCTCAGGAAAATTATCAATGATTTCGGGGGGGCCATGGTGGTCAAACCGCTGCAGCGATATGGGGGTGAAGGCGTGATCAAGGTCAGTGTCCTGGACCAGGAGAATCTCAATTCACTGATCAACTACTATGTGCGGGCATACCGGTCCTATCCGGAGAGAGAACCGATCATGGTCCAGGAGTATCTGGAGAATGTGCAGAAAAAGGGGGATGTGCGCATCCTGATGTTAAACGGTGAAATTATTGGAGCCATGAGGCGGAAACCCCGTAAAGGGGATTTCCGGACCAATATCCATGCGGGGGCCAGGGCGTATAAACATACATTGACGAATAAGGAGCGGAAGATCTGCGAGACCATACGGGAAAGGTTGATCGCAGACGGGCTGTATTTTGTGGGTGTCGACGTCATAGGCGATAAGATGGTAGAGATAAACTGCCTCAGTCCTGGCGGGATTCCCCGAATCAATCGAATGAACCATGTCAAGTTAGAGGCCAAGGTGATTGATTTCATCGAAGAGAAGGTATCTGCGTTCAAAAGTGCAAAGACTCAGAGGCTCAAAGATCCAGTGGTTCATAATCCGGGGTCGAGAAGGATTCAGGTTTGAGGAGGGTGTTTTGTTAACTGATTATGTCGAATTTGAGGGCGTCAAAGTCTATTACACCAGAGAGTTGAATGGCGGAGGAGCTGATTTTGGTCAGGATTATATCCAGTTCATCCGGGAAAATTTTGCAGCTCAAGAGAGGGTGTTTGAGTGGTGTTCGGGGCCAGGCTTTATAGGCTTTTCCCTCCTGGCCCATGGCCTTTGTAATACACTTTGCCTGGCAGACGTGAATCCATTGGCCATTGAAGCATGCTCAGAAACCATCCGATTAAACAATCTTGAAAGCAAAGTTACGGTGTATCTTTCCGATAATCTCAAAAACATCCCTTCTTCTGAGAAATGGGATTTGGTCGTCGGAAATCCACCGCATTTCAAGTGCGTGTGCACGAAGAAAGTAAGTCCTGAAATCATATACTTAGACAAAGACTGGGCCCTACACAGGGAGTTTTATAAGAATGTCGGCAAATTTCTGAAACCAGATGGATCCCTGGTGATTCAAGAAAATTCTTTAAGATCCAGGGTGGAGAGTTTTAGAGAAATGATTGAATCCAACGGTTTTGCGATTGTGGATAGCCCCGTCTGCAAGTTAGATTCCAGGTATTATTATATACAGAGCGTGAGATGCCAATGAGAGGGGCCATGGCGTTGCACCAGCTTGGAAAGCCGTGCCGGCCAGCCCACGGGGCGGTGGGGCCGCTGCCAGGTGGGTTGGCCTGACGCTTACGTGTTGACCTCACAGGCGATAACATGGTAGGGATAAACTGAGTCCATCCGGGCGGGATCAATGTTCAGTCCGGGGCAGAGTGGAACGATTTTATGGAAGAAAAGATGTGGGTGCAAAGGCTGAAAAGTCCGGAAGCTCAAGGTTCAGGATCAGGCAAGATCGAAGGTTGAAGAGGTCCTTCAATCCACAATCATTAATTCCGAGAGGAAGAAAGGGGAGGTTATGGGCCGCATTTATGAAAGGCATAGCTGTCTTGGAGATAAAAAAAATGTTTTGATGGTATGCGTTGGCATTCTACTCGGTATTTTTTTCATGACTGGTGGTCCTGTACTGGCCGCCGACATGTTCAAGGTCGGTCTACTTGAAGAACCCAGAACTCTCAATGTCTGGCGGGCAAGCAGCAGATGGTCCTGGAAGGTCTTGGGGATGGTATACCAAACCCTTTATGTGAGGGATCCTGAGACATTGGATTTAATCCCGTGGCTGGCGGCAGAAGACCCCAAGTTTGATGCCGATACCCTCAGCTATACGGTCAAGCTGAGGCCTGCCAAATGGTCTGATGGTACGGACTTTACCTCTGAGGATGTGGCCTTTACGGCCCGGCTGATCCAAGAATTTGAAGTGCCCCGGTACCACTACAAGTGGAGTTTTGTGGATAAGATCGAGACCCCGGATCCCCATACGATCAGGTTTTATCTCAAGGAACCCAAGGCCATTTTTGTCCCCAGGTCCCTCACCATCCCCATCGCTCAAAAGAAACAGTGGGAACCGATTGTCGCTCAGGCCAAAAAGACGGAAAAGCCCCTTTCCACATTATTGAACCATAAGGTGAAAAAACCGATCGGATGCGGTCCGTTTGTGCTCGAAGAATGGCGGAGCGGCGCATATCTCTACCTCAAGAAGAATGAACATTTCTTCGGCTCCGGCAAGGAGATAAACGGCCGGGCCCTGGGGCCCCATATCGACGGGCTCCTGTTCAAAATATTCGGTACCTCTGATGCCGCCGTTCTGGCCATGAAAAAGGGAAGCATCGACTTTTTTTGGTGGGGGGTCCAGTCCGGATACATGGACGACCTGAGGCAAAACCGCGATATAAGGCTTTTTACCAGCGAGCGAAGCGCCCTGTATTATATGGGATTCAATGTGAGGCGTCCGCCTTTCAACGATCTCCATTTGAGGCGGGCCGCGGCCATGCTGATTGATGAAGATTTTATTCTGAACCGGATACTCCAGGGGTATGGCATAAAAATGCACTCCCTGGTCCCGCCCGGAAATGTCTATTGGTATTGCCCGGATGTCCCCCGGCATGGAGAAGGGCTTGACCGGGAAGGGCGCATCAAAAAGGCCTATGAGACCCTTAAAAATGCCGGATATACCTGGGAAGTCCCGCCGGTAGACGACTCCGGGGATGTGGTGAAGGGGGAAGGCATTCGACTCCCGGATGGGAAATCAATGGAAAAATTCACCATTTTGACCCCACCGGCCGACTATGACCCCCACCGGGCCATGTGCGGCATGATGATGCAGGAATGGTTCCGGATGTTAGGGATACCCGCCTATTCCAAACCCACTGCGTTCGGCTCATTACTGGAGCAGGTCAAGGTGAAACATGATTTTGAGGCCTTTATCTTAGGCTACGGAAGACTCTCGCTGGATCCCGATTATCTGAGGACCTTCTTTCTCTCTCGAAACGACAAACGGCGGGGATGGAACATGAGCGGCTACAACAATCCGGACTTTGATCGGATTGCCGATGAATCTGCAGAGACCATGGTGCGTGCGGACCGCAAGGAGTTGATATGGGAGATGCAGAAGATCCTCATGAGGGATGTCCCCTACATTCCGCTTTATAATCCCAAACTGGTGGAAGCCGTCCGTGCCGAGCGGTTTAAGGGATGGGTGGAAATGCTGGGAGGCGTGGGAAATATCTGGACCTTTTGTGAGTTGAAGCCAAAGTGATCCCCCGGTTGATTTTGGAACAGCGGGACCCAAAGACAGAGGCTTCCGCGCCAAGCGGAGTTACACCCTCTATGATGCAGATAACCCTACAACGATATTTATTATTCCGTCATTCCGGCGAAGGCCGGAATCCAGTCACATTTGCAAGAAAACCGATCAACTGGATTCTCTTCCTATGCTCAGGCTCCTGGATGCCGGATCAAGTCCGGCATGACGAAGCGACGAATGCCGCACCACTGGTAAGTGACGTTGTAGCGATAAAGGATAAATGGAACTGAGACGGTACATCATTAAACGATTGGTTCAGATCACCATCATTTTCTTTGTGATCCTGACCGTGCTTTTCCTCCTATTTCGGCTGGCCCCGGGGGACCCGGTATCCCGGATGGTGGATCCGGATATGACCCCGGAGGATGCCGAAAGACTCATCAGCCAGTTGGGACTGGATCAACCGCTGGGCATCCAGTACCTGGTGTATGTGAAAAATTTTTTTACCGGGAATTTCGGGTATTCATTTCATTATGGAAATCCTGTGGTGGATGTTATATGGGACCGACTTCCCAATACCATCCTCCTGTTTACCACTTCCACCATTCTGGCGGCGTTGGTGGGCGTTTTTTTAGGAAAAATCGCCTCGTGGCATAAGGGGGAAAAGACCGATTCCGTGATGACCATTGGTGCGCTGGTGACCCACACGCTGTTTCTCCCCTGGCTGGCCCTTATTTTGATCTGGGTCTTCGGATATAAATTTGGATGGTTTCCCATCAACGGTATGGTTTCAGAGGAGGTATGGCTGGACCCGGATGCCGGTTTCATCGCCAAGGGATTGGATATTGGGTATCACATGGTGCTCCCCCTGACCACGCTCTTTCTGACCCACTTCGGGGCCTATCTGTTGATCATGCGGAGCAGTATGCTGGAAACCCTGAAAGAAGACTATGTCCTGACGGCCCGGGCCAAAGGCCTGCAGGAAAAGGTCATTCGGGACCGCCACGCCGCACCCAATGCGGCCCTGCCGGTGGTCACCAGCGTGGGACTCAGCCTGGCCTTTTCCATCAATGGCGGGGCCCTGACAGAAACCGTGTTTACCTGGCCGGGCATCGGAAGGGAACTGGTGTTTTCAGTGAGCCAGAACGATTACCCGCTGGCCCAGGCCTCTTTTCTGCTGATCGCCATTGTGGTCCTGGTTTCCAACCTGATAGTGGATGTGCTCTATGCCTACCTGGACCCGAGAATCAGATATTAGCCGACCCAATGAATTGGGTGAATAAAAAAATGCCTCGGTCAGAGGCGCACACGGAGTTACCGGAAAACGGATGGCAGAGGAAACTACTGGGGTGGAAATAAAGGGGCTGGAGCGGTACCCGTTGCTGAACGCATTTCTGGGAGGCTGGTCTATCTTCAAACAGAGCCTGTTGGGGAAAATCGGCCTCATCCTTCTCATCATGTTTGCATTGATGGCCCTGTGCAGCTACATCCCACCCATGGTAGATCCCATGTACAATCCCATGACCGGTGTGGACCCGGATATCACGGACAGTACCGGTCCGAGCCTGAAGCACTGGTTGGGGACCGACTTTATGGGGCGGGATATTTTGAGCCAGCTCCTGGCCGGGGCCAGGGTGGCCTTTATGGTGGGGGTTTCCGCCGCCTTCATGAGTATCGTTCTGGGGACGGCCATCGGCATGACAGCCGGTTACATGGGCCGGTTCGTGGACACACTCCTCATGCGACTGGCCGATATGATCATGGTCATGCCCACCCTGCTGGTGGTATTGATTCTGGCCGCTGTCTTCGGGCAGCTCAACATATGGTCCATTGTGCTGATCATCGCCCTGTTCCGCTGGCCCGGGGTTTCCCGGATCATACGGGGTCAGACCCTATCGTTAAAGCAGCGGCCGTTTATCGAGGCCGCCAAGGTGGCCGGGGCTTCCCATTTCCGAATTATATTCAGACATATCATGCCCAATGTACTGCCGCTGGCATTTCTGTTCATGACCTTTCGGGTCACCTCGGCCATTATTATTGAGGCGGCGCTGGCGTTTTTGGGCTTCGGAGACCCGGGCACGGTCAGCTGGGGGATGATGCTCCAGTGGGTATGGAAAACCGGGCATATGTTCAAGGCCCCGTACTGGCTTCTCCCCCCGGGTATCTGTATCTCGTTGATTACGCTGTCCTTTTATATGCTGGGCCGGGCCATGGACGAGGTACTGGATCCCAGATTGAGAAAGGAGGACCAGACAGACTAAATGGCCCTGTTGGAAGTGGAAGACCTGTGCATTGATTACAAGACCAAGAGCGGTTACCTCAAGGCCGTGGACGGGGTTTCTTTCACCCTGGAGAAGGGAGAGTCGCTGGGCTTTGTAGGGGAATCCGGGTGCGGCAAGACCACCATCGGACTGGGCCTCATGGGCATGCTTCCCCCCAACGGGGTGGTCCGCAAAGGTCGGATCCTGTTTGAGGGAGAGGATCTCCTGCGCATGTCGGCTGAGGAGATGAGACAGGTCAGGTGGCGGAAAATCGCCATGATCTTTCAGGCGGCCATGAACGCCCTGAATCCGGTTCAACGGGTGGGGGAACAGGTGGCGGAGGCCATGCTGGTCCATAACCCGTCCCTGGGCAAACACAAGGCCTTGAAGGCGGTGGAGGAACTTTTTGAACTGGTGGGACTTCAGACCGATCGAATCCGCGACTATCCTCATCAGTACAGCGGGGGGATGAAACAGCGGGCCATTATCGCCATGGCCCTGGCGTGCAGGCCCGCGTTGATCATTGCGGACGAGCCTACCACCGCCCTGGACGTGATTGTCCAGGACCAGATACTGGCCGAGATCCGGGCGCTGCAGAAGGAATTCAACATCGGGATCATATTCATATCCCATGACATATCCATTGTGGCCGACATGTGCCATGACATCGGCATCATGTATGCGGGTCAGTTGGTGGAATACGGACCCAGGGAGGATGTCTTTGATTCGCCGGCCCACCCGTATACCAGGGCCCTTTTGTCCTCTTTTCCCACATTAACCGGAAAAAAGACGGATCTGGTCCCCATTGCGGGAGAAACGCCCGATCTGGTTCATCCCCCCAAGGGGTGCCGGTTTTACGACCGGTGTCCGGAGCAGATTCCCCTCTGTAGGGAAAAGGTTTCCCAATGGGTGGCATTAAGCCCTCGGCATAAGGCCCTGTGCTGCCGCTGTGAGATGGATGGCAGATGATGGAAAACCGTGGCAATGCTATAATTGAAATCCAGAATGTCAGCAAGGTCTATCGCAGCAGGGGGGCCCTGTTCGGGCTCCGGGCCAAGGATGTGGTGGCGCTGAGACAGGTATCCCTTAAGATATATAAAGGGGAAATATTCGGACTGGTGGGAGAAAGCGGCAGCGGTAAGACCACCGTGGGCCGATTGATCGTGGGGCTGGAAGAAATCACTTCCGGGGATATATTTCTGGATCAGGAAAACGTCACCGGGCTGAAGGGAAAGGCGATGAAGGCGTTCAGACGCAAGGTTCAGATGATATTCCAAGATCCCTATCAATCGCTGAACCCCCAGCGCTCGGTCCTGGATACGGTTACAGAGCCGCTTGCGATCCACAGGATAGGTCGTTCCTCTGACCGCAAGGAGATGGTCCACAAGGCGCTGAAAGCGGTGGGCCTTTCCCCGCCTGAGATATTTTTTTACCGCTACCCGCACCGCTTGAGCGGGGGCCAGAGACAGCGGGTGGCCATTGCCCGGGCCATGGTTTTGAATCCGGAATTCGTTATCGCCGATGAACCCACCTCCATGCTGGATGCTTCCATCTCGGCCCAGATATTCAATATCCTTCTCAAGATGCGGGGAACATTCGACGTAACCCAGATGTTTATCACCCACAGCCTGGCCGCGGCCCGGTATCTCTGCGACCGTGTGGCAGTGATATACAGGGGCAAAGTAATGGAAGTCGGATCTGGTGAAACCATTATTCACAATCCCAAGCATCCTTACACCCAGGCCCTTATCGATGCCCTGCCCAAATTCAGGAGTAGCGGTGCGATTCAGCGGTATGGCACACTCCTTACCGAAGAACGGCAGGTAGACCTGGAGCAGGTGGGGTGCCCTTTCTACCCCAGATGCGCCGTGGCGGATGAGACACGGTGCGGGCGGGAAACCCCTGAGTTGATCCTGCTGGACGAAGGGCATTATGTGGCCTGTTTTCAGCTGTAACGAGCGATTCAGCCCACCGGGCATGCGCCCCCGGTGCGACCGCGCGGGCGAGGGCCGCTTCCCGGTCCATGCTGTTCCGGATAAGGCGTGGCGCCTGCTGTCAGAGTCATGGGTCCGGGGAATCTGAACCAGGCAAGGAAAAGCCTCAGCGCTTTAGACGGCGCCCTGGTGGGGGTGGGGATGACGGCCTTTGCCAGGATGCTTCCCGCCTATCTCCTTGACAGTTATGGTGTGCTTACCTTCAGAAAGACCCATGACCTTCCTCTGTTAAGAGAAAAAATGGACATATTCTGCCTTGAGGAAACCGGTTCGCGGCAGCGATTCGGCCATGTGGCCCGTTCGGATCACCTCCTGGCCTGTGGGCCTGTAGGGGAATATCTGGCATCCCTTCCGGATCCAAAACATCTACTGGTCTATCAGAGTTATCCCTCTCTGGAGACCCTGGCTCGGAAATGGGGCTGGCACCTGCTGGCCAACCCGGCTGCGCTTCGGCTGAAGGTAGGCGGAAGGGCCTTTTTCATGCAGATGGTGGATACCCTTGACCTGCCGGAAATCCCCGGCGCCATTTATCCCATTGAGGGGCTCAACCGGTGGGATTATGGGCATTGGGCAGATATCTATGGCCCCAGGTTCGTGGTTCAACTCCCGAATGTCTCCCAGGGCGGCGGGAGGGGGACCTTCTTTGTCCGGTCCGGAGATGATTACGCTGGGATTCGAAGAAGGCTCAAAGGGAGGCAATGGCGGGGAATCGGACTCCAAACGGTATCCATTCGCAGATTCATGAAAGGGATCCCCGCAAGTATATGCCTCTGCCTTACCCGGCACGGCGCCCTGCTGTCAGCGCTGCAACGCCAGATCGTGGATCTTCCCTACTTAAAAGGGGAGCCGGAAGACGGCATATTCTGCGGCCATTCGTGGGGTGATGAGCCGTGGTCCTCATTCACCAAAGACCAGGCGGCAATGCAGGCCCGGCGGATTGGGAATTATCTATGGGATCTGGGGGTGAAAGGGATCATGGGGATCGATTTTATTGTGGGTGAAGGGGACCAAAAGCCCTATCCCATTGAGGTCAATCCCCGGTTTACCGGGGCCTTTCCCATGATTTCACTGCTTCACTTGAAAAACGGGGTCCTTCCCATGGATCTGTTTCACCTCCTGGAATTTCTGGACTTTCCTTATACGGTGGACACCTCTGAATTGAACCGTCACTATGCCAGGCCCCTTGAGGGGAGTCATCTGTTGATTTTCCGTCTCTCCGGGGAAAAAAAGATTCTTGGAAGCAGGGTGAAACCCGGATTATACGAGTCGGACCTTGAGGGAAAGCGGTTTCGTTTTATCAAAGAAGCCATCGGTTATGAGGCAATTCAGAATCCCAGACAATTTCTGGTGATTGACGGCCCGCCGGATACGGAAGGGCACAGCGATCCTTCCTCTAATGGCCTTTACCGGCTGTGTCATGTGCTCTTCTCATATCCGGTAATCAATCAAGACGGGGTCCTCTCCCCCCATGCCCGGCTAACAGTGCAGTGGGTGCACGGAAGACTGACCCAAGGAGTGGGATCGTGACATTTCCCTTTGTCATCTCCGTACCCCACTGCTCCGCCCGGGTCCCTGAATCCCTGCGCCCGCTCCTGGCACTCTCCGAGCCCGAGATCGGGGAATCCATTGATGTGGGGACCCAAGAGATTTTCGGCGCCCTGCCGGCACAGCATGTCCTGTGTGCTCAATGGAGCCGTCTGGTGGTAGACCTGAACCGCGATCCGGCGCAACAGGGGCGAAAAGGAGTTATCCCGGAGGTGGATTACTTTGGCAGATCCGTTTACCGCGCAACCGCCCTTCCTGACGAGGGGCGGCTTCAGGATCGGCTGAGAAAATATTACTGGCCCTATCATCAGAGATTGAAAAAATGGTTGGATGAGCCCCGGATCCGGGGATTGCTGGATTGCCATTCCTTAAACGGGGTCGGCCCGCTGGAGGCCCCGGATGCGGGCATGAAACGAAAGGACATCGTTTTGAGCAATAATGGGGATCACCAGGGGGAGTGTGTCTTGGATCACGGAAAGATCACCTGCCCTGCGGGGGTCCTCAAACTGATGGCAGACATATTCATGGCCGCGGGATTCTCCGTGGCTGTCAATTTTCCGTATTCGGGTGGATTTATCACCACCCATTACGGTCTTGAACTGGTGGAAAGGGACCGGTTTGCCATTCAGGTAGAGATCAATCAGGCCCTTTTTACCGACAGGGAGGTAAAGGGGATTATTCCCCCGAAGCTGGCGGCGGTCAGGGAAAAGGTTTTCAACTGCATGGAAGAGATCGCCCGCACCCTCTTTTTTGCTTCCCCCTCCCGA
>JAWLET010000312.1:0-3170 GCA_041685955.1 Desulfobacteraceae bacterium
ATCTCGGTTTCGGTCATGTGCAGACGGATGGGACCTGCCGGTAGGGTGGCAGCGTCAAATGTGACACAGGGCCGCTGATACGTCCGGCCCGACATTCGACGGGTGAGCGCACCAGGGGATTCCGAAAAGGAGGTGGTTTCTGAGGGGGACCGCAAAACTTCCCGGGAAAGGGGCAAAGCGCCGGGGGCCGGTGTCCGGGATTCTCCGGCAGAGACGATTTTGAACCGTTTTTTCAATTGGATGTCGCTGTCCAGGTTTTTCACCTGAACCTTGTCTGTCCCTGCATTCAAAGACGACGCCCTCATGGTCAGGTCCAAGGTGAGATCCTTGTTCCCGGAGAGTGCCGCCTCGGCCCCTGCTGAAATCGATCCGGCTGCGGATATCTCATCCATATAGTCCTTAAACAGCGGGTCCAGATCCATATTGATCCGGGTGGAACCCCAAGCGTCAAGTGCGGACAGGAACGCACCCATATCTGGTATGGATTCCTTGTCCAGCAGACGGTCCACATGATCGATGGATCCGGAGAGTGTCTGTTGGATATTGAGGGGTTGAATGTCCAGGGATTGAGATATGTCGGCGTTTTTGAGCTCCTCGAGTTGCATTGAAATTTCCAGGATCAGACGGATGGGTTGATTGAGTTCCTCCAGACCGGGGATTTGGCTGATTTTGCCACATGCCAGTCTGCCGTCAATCTCGGCCCGGTCAGCCCCGTTTTCCAGCCTCAATCTAAAGGGTGATGGAAAGCTGATATCTTCGGCCAGAAGATGGCCCTTGCCAGAGAGGGGTAGATTAAGTGCCGCGCGGTTCAGCCGGGCCAGGATCTCCAGGTCGTGGATGAATTGCATTTGTCGGAGTTTTGTGGACAGCGGACGGCCTCCGCTGATGAGGGTCTGGATTTCCGCAGAGGAGGGCCGTCGACCCCGGAAGTTCCAGTCAAGAGCGAGGTTGCCGGCCATGTCGCCTTTGGGTCTTATCTGAGCCGGAATCACAGGAAGCGCCTTCTCGGCAACACATGACAGGTTTCCATTGGTTTCAAGCCGTTTGGACCCCAGATCCTGAAAGGAGGCGTTCAGGTTGCCTGTGAACAGATTCCCCACCTCAATATCAGTCCTGATGTTATCTGTATCAACCCTCAGTCTGTCCCCTTTGAAAAGGTTCAGCCCGTTCAATTCACCCTGAATCCGGATGCTCTGATCCATTTTAGACCCCATGGACGGTATATCCGTAAGGGAAGGGGCACGGACCGAAAACACGGCCCGGCGTACTTCGGCCCCAGGGGAGGGGGGAAGGGTGATCTCGGTCTCAAGGGAATGGGCAAGGGCGGGGGCGCTTCCCACGCCCGGCGCTATGATCTGGGTTAGTGTACCGCTGGAGTTGAGGCGAATATCCCCCTCCATGCCCAGCATTGCCTTGTCTAAGGGGTGCATATGGGCGGTTCTGAGCCTGAACATATCCAGTTCAAGGTGCTTTACCCTGACATCTGTTTGGCCGTTGAGATGTAAGTCAGCCAGTTCAAGACCGGCATCCATATTCAGGCTGGACGGGAAAAAGGCGGTCATCTCCGCATCAGCATGGGTAATCTCCAATCGGATATCCTCTGTCCTGAATGAACCGGCGGAGATTTTTCCTGCAACTGCGGGTATATTCAGTACCATGTTCTGAAGGCCAATGGTGGAGTGGCCGGAAAGGAGTCGACCGGATATTCCCATATGGCGGATGGTAACCCTCGGTCCCTTCAGGTCATTGTCCCTGCCTGGTAGAGTGAAGCTGACGTCGGGGGGCGTCACGCCTTTTAAGGCGTCGGCCATTTCTCTAAAATCAATGCATACAGGTCCGATGTCCAGATCTGCCCCCGGTTCTTTGGTTTCAAGCCCAGTAAAGCTCCCCTGCCACGACATTTGGGTTTTTTCCTGCAGACGGATCTCGCCGGAATCTATCTGCAACTTGGCCTCTTCGGGAGCGAAAATTCCCTCATGAATCAGGTCCAGGTCGAGGGGGCCCACACGAATCTTTTTGAGCGGACCGCCTTCTGCCATGAGCCCCTTGCCCATGATGCTCATATTAAAACGGATGTCCTTTCCCTTTTGCTGTGACGTATTGAATCGCATTTCAATGCGGCCCGAGACATCGGACAAGGGGAAAGCCATAAAGGGGCTTGCGGCGTCATAGAACTCCTCAACATCCAAAACCAGCTTTGTGTTTAATTCCTTTTGGCTCATCCCGCCCCGGGCAGTGAAGCTGAGCCCGGGCAGCGTCCCCTGGGCGGTCACTGACAGATTTTTGACCGCCAGGCCCCAGGCTGGATCCACCAGTCGGCTGATGTGTGCCGTGAGATCAAGCGGTGGAAGCGGGGTTTGATTCATCTTTTGTTCGGAAGATATGGACAGATGAACCGGTTCATGCTGTATGGAAGGGGCCTTTACCAAGATAGAGCCGTTTTGAATCACCAGAAAGCGGTTTTGCAGGCGGTCATCCATCCTGATGGTCAGATCTCTGATGCCCAGGGTGGCCTTCACATCCTGGGGAAGGAAAAAGGGCAGGGCAGGCTTTGTGGGGGTTTCAGGGGTTCGAACGCCTTGTTGTGGGGCCGGGGTTATATCTGAGAGGAGTTTTCCCAGATTGGTGGCGCCGTCTTTTTGACGTATCAGGTGGGCGTTTACGCCGTCCATATGTAAATCAAATACCCACTGACGCTTTACAAGTGTGGTGAGGTCTATCTTGAACCGGATGTCAGTGACACCAAGCAGGATGCCTTCTGAAAAGGGCGGTTTGTCCTCGACGGTTATCCCGCTGGCCTTTATGCCCTTTTTCCAGGTCCAGGACAGGGCGTCTATGCGTACGGATCGGTGAACGGCAGTGGAGGCCCTGTGCTCGATCTGCTCCTTGGCCCATTGGGTGGAGACGATGGCGGGTGCCAGCAATATTGCCGTGGCCAGAAGGATAATGACCAAGAGGATGGCGGCACACCCCCACATCAGACCTTTTACCATGCGTTTCATGTCCTAACCCTGTGCCGCACACCGACCGGCGAGCCATCCGGTCGAAAATGCGGCCTGGAGATTGTAGCCGCCTGTATCAGCGTGAAAATCAAGGAGTTCTCCGGCCATAAACAGGCCTTTGATGAGTCTGGATTCCATGGTCCTGGGATTCAGTTCCCCCGTGTCTAC
>JAWLET010000313.1:0-3159 GCA_041685955.1 Desulfobacteraceae bacterium
ATCGAGTTTCACCCCTCGGATTATGTCAACGACCCCATGATTATCGGTAGCCACAACAAGATGGTGGCCCTCAACGTGGCCATGGCCATGGACCTGACCGGTCAGGTGGCTGCCGACGCCCTCCCCTACAACCATTTTTCAGGGGTGATCGGGATCATGGATTTTGTGAGGGGGGCCAGTCAAAGCCCGGGCGGCAAGAGCATCCTGATGCTCCCGTCCACGACCCTGGACGGGAAGAGCAGCCGCATTGTTCCGCTTCTGGAAAGCATCCCGGTGGTGGTACCCAGGGGCGACGTCCACTATGTGATCACCGAGTACGGCGTGGTGAATCTCTTTGGCAAGAGCCTCCAGGAACGGGCCATTGCCATGATCAGCATTGCCCACCCCGACTTTCGGGACGAGCTGTTTCATAAGGCCAAGGAGATGGGCCTGTTGGGTCCGGAGCGGACCCTGGTGGAGAGCATCCGGAGCGTGTATCCCCTCAAGATCGAAGAAACCCGGGTCATCGATGGTCAGCCCACCCTGTTCAGGCCGGCGCGGCCCACCGATGAACGAATGATACAGGAGCACTTCTACAACCTGGACCACCAGGATGTGGTCAAGCGGTTTTTTGCGCCCAAAACCGCTTTTATCAGTGAGGATGTGGCTGAAGTCTTTCAGGTGGACTATATTCACAGCATGTCCATCGTGGCGGTTATCGGGAATCCCGGCTTTGAAAAGGTCATTGCAGTGGGGTGTTATTTTGTGGATCCGGCCACCAATATGGCAGAGGTGGCTTACAGCGTGGACCGGGGGTGGCAGGGGAAGGGGATCTCCACCATCATGCAGGAAAAGCTGGCCCAGGCAGCCATGGAGCACGGCATCAGCGGGATGGTGGCCTATACCACACCCAGCAACCGGTCCATGGTGGACCTTTTTTATAAGCTGCCGTATCAAGTCCAGACCGCTTGCGATGGAGAGGTGCTCACGCTTAAGGCCAGGTTCGACCAGCCGAGAGAAACCGAACCCTGCGCCATGTGACATATCTAAGCCGACGGCGGGTTGGTTGGGGTTGCAGGAAGGCCACTTCTTTAAGAAGGGGCGTATGCCAGTGGGATCGTGTATCGCCATCACCATCAAAGACAAGCGGAACGAACCGCTTGAGATCAGATCCTGTTCGAGTGAGGATCTTTCCTGTCTGTTGAAGATGTACGCGACCTTTTCTCCCAAACCCGCCTCTCAAGGCCTTCCCCCCGAGGATTCTGAGGCCTGCAGACGGTGGGTCCAAAGGCTTTTGCAGGAGGGGGAAAACTTTCTGGCCTTGAGAGAAGGGAGGGCCATCGGTCATGTTTCCATTGTGCCGGATGACCAAAAGAGGGATGGGGAATTTTTGATCTTTGTGGACCGGGCCCACCGAAACCGGGGCATCGGACACGCCCTGACCGAACTGGCCCTCAACCGGGCCAGGGAACTGGGGCTTACTTCCATCTGGTTGACCGTGGAGATTTATAATTTCAGGGCCATCCATCTGTACAAGCGGTGTGCCTTTCAGACCTGCGGGAAGGACGACTGCGAGCGAAAGATGGTGTGCACCTTATAAACAAGAGTTAGAATTAGGAAAGGGGGAATGAATCCATGAACGATGCACCCAAGTGGTATGACGCCCACCTGAGTCATTTTCAACAGGTGGCCTATATCAAAACCAGGGAAGAATACGACCGCCTGTACCGCGAATCCATTGAATCGCCGGAGACCTTCTGGGCCGCCCGGGCCGAGGAGTATCTCTCATGGGAACAAAAATGGGACAGCGTGCTCAATTATGAGTTTGAAGAAGGAAAGATTGAATGGTTTGGCGGCGGGAGGCTCAACGTGTGCGCCAACTGTCTGGACCGGCACTTAGATAAAATCGGGGAAAAGACCGCATATTACTGGGAGGGAGACGATCCTGCGGATACCCGGTCCGTCACCTATCAAGAGCTCTACGAGCAGGTCAACCTCATGGCCGCGGTGTTAAGGCAAAAAGGCGTCGGGAAGGGGGATCGGGTCATCATCTACATGCCGGTCATCGTCGAACTCCCGGTGGTCATGCTGGCCTGCGCACGCATCGGGGCCATTCACAGCGTGGTCTTCGGGGGATTCAGCGCAGAGGCCCTGGCAAATCGGATCAATGATTGCGGGGCAAGGCTGGTGGTCACCGTGGATGGGAGCTTCCGTGCGGGAAAACCGGTGCCTCTCAAAAAAACCGTGGATGCGGCCTTAAAGGACTGTCCTGATGTGACCACCGTGATTGTGTTTGACCGTGCGGGATTGGGTCTTGACCTGGATCCCGGCCGCGAGGTCTGGTGGCATGAGGCTGTTGCGGATCCGTCCCTCCCCGACCATGTGGCCCCCGAATCCATGGATGCCGAAGACCCCCTTTTTATTCTCTACACCAGCGGCAGTACCGGAAAGCCCAAGGGCGTGGTCCATACCCATGCCGGGTACCTTTTGTATGCGGCCATGACCACCCGGCTGGTCTTTGACCTCAAGGATGATGAGGTCTTCTGGTGCACCGCGGATATCGGCTGGGTCACCGGCCACACCTATGGCGTGTACGGCCCCCTCGCCAACGGGCTGAGCAGCGTCCTGTTCGAAGGGGTCCCCACCTATCCGGATTACGGGCGGTATTGGGAGATCGTGGAGCGGTATCAGGTGAGCAAGTTCTATACCGCGCCCACGGTGATCCGTTCACTGGCCAAGGAAGGATCCCAGTACGTGGAAACCCATGACATCTCCTCCCTCAAGATCCTGGGGTCTGTGGGCGAACCCATCAACCCGGAGGCATGGCGCTGGTATTACCACCATGTGGGAAGGGACTGGTGTCCCATCATGGACACCTGGTGGCAGACCGAAACCGGGGGGCACATGCTGACGCCCCTTCCGGCAGTGGCGCCCATCAAGCCCGGATCGTGCGCATTCCCCTTTTTTGGCGTGGATCCGGTCATCCTCGACGACACCGGCCAGGAAGCCCGCTTCCCGGACCAGGAAGGGGTCCTCTGTATCCGTAAGCCCTGGCCCGGAATGGCCCGGACCGTATACGGTGATCATGAGCGGTTTATTGAAACCTATTTCAGCCAGGTCCCGGGGATGTATTTCTCCGGAGACGGGGCCAAGAAAGACGCGGACGGCTATTTCTGGATC
>JAWLET010000314.1:0-3149 GCA_041685955.1 Desulfobacteraceae bacterium
CAGGCGAAGGGTGTCCCTGGCTCCCAGCCCCGCACAGGTGGCCCCCTTGGATTGGATGAGTTCCCACAGCTCAGGTCCCCGGGCCCGGTCCGTAAACAGTTCAAACCCCAGAGGTTCTCCGGTATAGCCGGTGCGTGCCACTTTGACTCTTGTCCCGTAGATTTCCACGGAACTGACCGCGTTTCGCACCGGTTCGGGCAGGGAACCGGACTGCACAATCTCTTTCATAATGGCGCGGGAACGGGGGCCCTGGAGTGCCAACATCACACTCTGTTGGGTCCAATCGGTCAGTTCAACGTCTTCAAAATCACCTATGAAACCCTGAAGATGGTCCCAGTCTTTTTGCGCATTGGCCGCATTGACCACCAGCAGGTATTCGCCTTCATCAAAGTGATAGAGATAGGCGTCATCCTTGGCGCCCCCGGTTTTGGTCTGAATATGGGTATACTGGGCCCCTTTGGTCCGGATGTCTAAGGCCGCTGCATTGTTGGTCAGGACATGTTGAAGGAACGGGATGGCCCCCGGGCCTCGAACCCAAAACCGTCCCATGTGGGAGACATCAAAGAGCCCGGCTTGTTGTCGGGTGGCGAGATGCTCTTGCACAATGCCGGTGGGATACGAAATGGGCATGTCCCACCCCCCGAATTCCACCATTTTGGCCCCAGCGGCCCGGTGGATGTCAAATAGAGCGGTTTTTTTTAATGCTGGCATGTCCCATGTTCTCTCTAATCAAGGTTGTGGTGTTCAAGGCGCTTGTTTGCAAGGCAGGCGGCTGATCGGGCCTATGTTGGCCGATGAGGTTATCGGCCCTATTGACACCTGACACCTGTCGAAGATCCCGCTCTCTGCGGGGACACCCGACACCTAAACTTACTGTCACCCGTACAGGCTGCTCCCGATCCCCTTTAAGGCGGTCTCCTGGGTGATTTCGGAGAGGGTGGGGTGGGGGTGGATGGTCTTGGCGATCTGTTCCAGGGTGCAGCCTGTATTAATGGCCAGGGCCCACTCGGAAATCAGTTCAGTGACACGGGGCCCCACCATGTGAACCCCCAGGATCTCGTGGGTATCTCGGTTCACCACCACTTTGGCCTCCCCGCCGATATGCCCGATGACATGGGCTTTTCCCACATGTCGAAACAGGACCGTGTGGGTGTTTACGGCAATCCCCTCCTTTTCAGCCGCCTTTTCCGTAAGGCCCACACTGGCCACTTCGGGCAGGGTGAAAACCGTCCCGGGGACTGCCCGGTAGTCCATGATTCGATCTCCGCCTGTTGCGTTGACGCCGGCCACCAGGCCTTCCATGGTGGCCACGTGGGCGAGCATCCACCTGGATGGACCCAAGACATCGCCAATGGCGTAGACATCTGAAGCAGTGGTGCGCATCCGGTCGTCCACCATGATCCCTCCGGATGCATCGGTCTTGATCCCCATCCGGTCCAGCCCCAGTCCGGATGTGTTCGGTCTGCGTCCGATGCAAATCAGGATTTTCTCCACTTCCATGCGCTGCGGTTGGGTCTTCCCGCTGACAGGCGTCAGCTCGGCAATGCATCTATCAGATCTTGGCTCCACTCGCTGTAGTTTCGTATTGACGTGGAATTTGAACTTCCGCTTTTTCATCTCCCGCTGAAATACCCTGGAGATATCTTCATCCACTGACGGAAGGGGAAGGAGACGCTCCAGTGCCTCCACCAGGGTCACGTCCACGCCCAGCAATGAGAATATAGTGCCCAACTCACAGCCGATGACCCCCCCGCCCACGATCAGGAGGGATTCCGGAAGGGTTTCGAGAGACAAGGCATCCCTGCTGGAGAGGATGGTTCGGCCGTCAAAGGGAAGGGAGGCGATTTCAATGGGGGTCGATCCAGGGGCCAGGATGAGGCGGTCCCAGTGAACCCGCGTTTCCGTCCCTTCTGCATCTATTACGCTCACAGATCCCGGTGTGGTTATCTTTCCGGTTCCGCTTAGGATGCGGATGTGGTGTTGCTTAAGCTGCGCCGAGATCCCTTTGACCTGATTGGAAATGATCTGCCCCTTTCTGTGCATGAGCTGCCGTAGATCTATGGGTATTTTCCCCTTTAACGGGATTCCGAATTCCCATGCGCGGCTCAGGTCGTCCATCAGCTCTGCGGACCGTTTCATGACTTTGGAGGGAATGCAGCCATGGTGAAGGCAGGTCCCGCCCACCTGATCCTGGTCAACGAGGGTCACAGCAGCCCCGGATCGGGCCGATTGAATGGCAGCCGCGTAACCGCCGGGACCCCCGCCCACGATGGTGATGTTATGGGTCATCCGTGGTTCTCCCTGTGCATGGATATGACTTTCCTCACTCGGGTAATTCCCTATCATTATTTTTGAATTTTTGCAAGTAAATAATTCCCTAAGTTGAGGATAAGATAAAAAATGACAAAAGTTATTGACAAATACATCAATATTGGCTATATAGCTTCAACAGGATGCATGAAAAATCTTAACCCCTTCGTGCCTTGACGGCCAAAAAGACCATGAAGATCGACGAGATCAGCATCGCCATCATGAAACACCTCCGTAAGGGAAGAAAATCGTTTAAAAAGGTGGCTCAATATCTTGATATTTCAGAAAATACTGTCCGTACCCGGGTTAAAAAATTAGAGGATGAGGGGATCTTTGAGATCTCAGGCCTGGTGGACCCGGGCGCCCTTCCCAGGCATCGACTGGTCATGGTGGGGGTGAAGCTCAAGACCATGGATCTGGTGCACAAGGGGGAAGAATTCAGCCAGCTCAAGGGGGTGGTATCGGTGAGTGTGGTGACCGGCCGATATGACCTCATCCTGGTGGTGTTTTTAAAGGAAGGGTATGAGCTTCTGGAATTTTATACCGAGGAGGTGGCGCAGTTGAAAGATGTGCATTCTGTTGAGACCTTTGTGGTATACAAGAGCTACAATCTGATGGTGCCGTATGTGCTTTAGCGTTTAAAGGAGGATGTCCATGAAAGCGATCCAGGAACTACTGCTGCCTGAAGAGGCGGTATATACGGATGATCACGAATGGGTCCTGCGGGTGGGAGAACACTGTACTGTGGGGATAACGGATTATGCCCAGGACCAGCTGGGGGATATTGTGTTTGTGGAACTCCCGGCTGTGGGGGAGCGGTTCAAAAAAGGAGATGTCTT
>JAWLET010000315.1:0-3129 GCA_041685955.1 Desulfobacteraceae bacterium
TGCAATTTGGAGGGGATATGAAAACCGTTCAGAAAAGCATGAGGATTTCCGAGGAAATAGTAGCCCATATTCAATCAATTGCCCGAGAAAGGAATAAGGACTTTTCCACCGTAACAAAGGAACTTCTAGAGGAGGCAATCAAGATGCATCGCTGCCCGGGCATCGCTTTCAACGAGGGGGTTCACGGCCGAAGGGCTCGGATTGCAGGCACTGGAATAGAAGTGTGGGAGGTTATTGCGGCCTACAAGAGTGTAGGAGAGCGTTTTGAGCGCCTCAAAACCATGTTTCACTGGCTCTCTGAACCGCAACTGAGGGTGGCGTTGGGCTACTATCGCCTATATACAGATGAAATCGAACAGTTGATAGACCAAAACAAAGACTGGTGCCAGGAGACTGTTTATGAAAAGTTTCCTTTTCTCGCTGGAACCAGCGCATGAAATATTATCTTGATGAGGACATCAGCCCAAGGGTTGCAGAAATTCTGAGAGGCTATCGGGTCGATGTGATGAGTACGCATGAGGTGTACATGGCAGGGGCCTCAGACAGGCAGCAACTGGAATACGCAGCCTCGAAAGGCATGGCCATGGTGACCCGGAACCGGAATGATTTTGTTCGACTGACGGTCCAGTTCTTTAATGAACAGCGACCCCACTGCGGGGTACTGATCGTTCCCTATTCCATTCCCGGTGATAAATTTCGGCTCACGGCCCAGGCCTTAAAGCATTATGCATCAAGACATCCATCAGGGATGGAGCCCTATACCATTGATTTTTTGAAAAGCTGAAGAGAGCACCAAAAAAAACCGAGACCTGAGAAGGTAACGCTTTTTGAAGACGAAACCATGCTCAGGTTACCATGCTCAGGTCCCGATTTTCAGATCATTTCAATTCAGGGATGGGTCCGGTTGATCTTCAGTCCCCATATACGGCTGAAGCCGTTTCCAGGGCCCCGGGGTTGACCTGAACCCCCTGGTCCTTGAGGATGGTTTCCAGGGCCGCCAGAAACAATAACACATTCCTGCGCCTGGAGGCGTGACCCATCAGCCCCACGCGCCACACCTTTCCGGCCAGATCGCCCAGGCCGCCGCCAATCTCGATGTCGAATGCATGTAAGAGGGTCTTTCGCACCTTGAGATCATCGGCGCCTTCCGGGATCTTGATGGTATTCAACATGGGGAGGCGTTCCCCCTCAGGGACCAGCATGGAGAGCCCCATGGCCTCAACGCCGGCCACCAGGGCCTGGTGATTCTGGTCATGTCTTTTGAACCGGGCCTTCAGTCCCTCTTCTGCAATGAGTCTGAGGGCCTCCCTCAGACCGTAGATCATGTTCACCGGGGCCGTATGGTGGTACTTTCGGTCCTGGCCCCAGTAGCTGGCCACCATGGTCATGTCCAAGTACCAGCTCGCCACCGGTTGCCGGCGTTTGTTCAGGGCCTCCATGGCCGATGCACTGAAGGAGATGGGCGACAGCCCCGGCGGACACGAGATACACTTCTGGGTGCCGCTGTAGGCCGCATCTATGCCCATGCGGTCCAGGGCCACTTCCATGCCGCCCAGGGAGGTGACCATGTCCACCAGGAAGAGGGCGCCGGTCTCCCGGGCAATGGACGCGAGTTCCGCTAACGGCTGGCAGACGCCGGTGGAGGTCTCGGCATGGACCACGGCCAATACTTTGGGACTTTTCCCTTTGACCGCATCACGGACCTTATTGGGATCGATGGCCCGTCCCCATTCACCATCCACCCGGATCAAACGGCCACCGATACGCTGGACGATGTCAGCCATACGGGTACCGAAGACACCGTTTACGCAGACCACCACCTCATCTTCCGGTTCCACCAGGTTTACAAAACAGGTCTCCATGCCCGCACTTCCGGTGCCGGATACCGGTATGGTAAGGGTGTTTTCCGTCTGGAACAGGAACCTCAGCAACTGCTGGGTCTCATCCATGATGGACAAAAACGTGGGATCCAGGTGGCCGATACAGGGTGCGGCCATGGCCTGGAGGACCCGTGCGGGCACATCACTGGGACCAGGCCCCATGAGTACGCGAAAACCGGGATCCACATCTCTGAACTTGTTTGCATCAAATGCCATAATTACCTCCTTAATTTTAAAGTGATCTAAAGCTTGAAGTCCTCGAGACATCCACTCAATGCTCAATGTATTTGTCAATTTCGGTTTTGGGAATCCCCAGGCAATACAATACATGGATGATCTGGTCCCCGTTCAGGATTCCATCCGTGACAATCCCATTTTCATCAGGCTTAAATGCAATGGAGAGTCCTGCGTTTTTGATAAAATGAGAGCGGGTGGACCCGTCCCCCACCGCAATGACCTGGTCCCGGGTTATGCCCTCCGTGTCCATGATGAACTCCAGGATTTCCTCTTTGGTGTCGTCGGTGATAAGGGGCTCCTGCAGGCGTCCGGTGATCTTCCCGGCCTGGTCCTTTTCCAGGGTGTTTGAAAATGCATAGTCCACGCCCGCCTTTTCCAGCACTTTGTGCATGAAGAGATCCAGGCCTGACGAGAGCAGTGCGATTTTGAATCCCATGGATTTCAAAATCCGGATCAATTCAAAGGCGCCGGGATTCAGCTGAAGCAGCTCGCCGAACCGCTCCAATTCAGAGACCGGCATCCCTTGGAGTTTTTTTACCGTATCCAAAAGGGTGCGGCCCCGGTCTTCAATATTTCCGCTGATGCGCTTCATGAATTGTCTGAGCGAGGAGGCATCCAGTAGTGTGGTCTCCACATCAAACACCACCAGCTTTTTCATCTTGTTGGAGATGTCCCTGCTCTGAATCACCACCCCCTGGCCCATGTCATGGCACAGGGCCTTTAAATCGGCCTTTACCTGTGAAACCGCCTCCCAATGCGAGATCTGCTCCGGTTTATCTATGGCCCGGGTGTCGATCATCATCTCCATGGAGAAGAATCGTCCGCGGGCCACCATTTTACAGGTCTCGATGTTGATGTGGTGTTGAGACAGAAAATCCGCGATGCGGGCAATGATTCCGGGCTGGTCCATGCCCAGCACAGTGACCAGGTGGCTCTCTTTTTCAGGGGCGTCGAACCAATGATCCTCCTGATACCGGCCCAATACGATCTGAAGATCTGTTTGCCCTTCCAG
>JAWLET010000316.1:0-3126 GCA_041685955.1 Desulfobacteraceae bacterium
TTCCAGCATCGGGTGCTCTCGATTTGTGTTAACTCATGAACAGGTGTAAACTCATATTAACGATAAACCGTTAACCCCCAAAGGGCAACCCCAAAAAACCCATAACCCAATTTAGCGATTAAAATAGGACGCTTACCCGTGGAACGGGCCGGAGATCTCCTTATGGCATTGGATTTGCATTTTTTAGAGATGCAAAGGATGATGCATTCGTAAAAAGTCGTCACCCCGTTGAAAAACGGGGTCCAGAGGTTTTTCAAGTGATTGAATATACTGGATTCCGGCTCCCGGATCGGAGTCCGGGACAAGCTTAGCCGGAATGACGGGAAGAGGCGTTTTTTGACTTTTTACGAGACCATCAAAGGATGGACAGCCGGTTGGATAGCACGGCCTCAAGAGGGATCAATGGAAAAGAGATATCAAGCGAACAGGATCCTCGATGTACGGGGATGGCGTTGCCCATGGATTCTCCTCAAGGCGAAGAGCCAGCTGAAACAGATGAAGCCGGGTGAGATCCTGGAGGTGCGGAGTACTGACTCGGAAGTTGGGGAGAATTTCCGGACCGTATTGAAAACCGGTGGTGATCAGATTGTCCTGATAGAAAAAGTTTCCGGATATTTCCGATTATTTATCCAGCGGGGACCATCATGTCACACAGACGATGTAACAGATGAAATGGGCTGAGTTTGAGCCACTTTTCAGATGGGCCCGAAAGGCGCACCGTTCAGAGACCGGCAACCATTAATTTTGAAATTTTGAAAAAATATAAGGAGGAAGGACATGTCTGAACAGGAAAAGATCATCTATATCTCCACCTACGGGGTTGAGGATCCGGAGCGGGCCAGTCTCCCCTTTGTGTTGGCCAATGCGGCCCTGGCCATGGACGTGGAGGCCGTGGTTGCCCTTCAAGGGGCCTCAGTGTTTCTGGCTAAACAGGGAATGCTTGAACATGTGCATTCGGCTGGTTTTTCACCGTTAAAGGAACTGGTGGATTCATTTCTGGAGCTGGGAGGCAGGCTTCTGATCTGTGTGCCCTGTATTCAGGAACGAAAGATCGATGAAAAGGATATCATTGACAAGGCCACCCCGGTTGCAGGGGCCATGCTGACCGATGAAATTTTGAGTGCCGATGCCACGCTGGTGTACTAAAGTCCCGGCTCATTCATCCTGATGCAGTGTCTCCCTGCCTATCCATTTGCGGACCAGGCTGACCTTGCAAAGAAGATCAACGAGGGGTATAAGAGACTTCGCAAATGGCAGCGAAGGGCTATGCGTCCTTCTTGCCTCATCGGTACAGTGTGTTTTATTTCCATCTATAATACGTGGAGGTCTCCATGACAGAAGGCAATAATAACCGATCATCGGAATTTCACGATCTTATCATCATCGGTGCCGGGCCTGCCGGCCTGGCAGCAGGGATTTATGCGGCCCGGGACCAGCAGGATGTGGTCCTGCTGGAAAAGCTGAGTCCCGGCGGGCAGGTACTTACCACCGACTGGGTGGAAAACTATCCCGGATTTCCGGACGGCATCAGCGGTTTTGAACTCATGGACGCCGTGCGTCGCCAGGCGGACCGGTTCGGTCTCCAGATCTTCAGCCGTGAGGTGCAGGGGGTGGATTTCAGCGGCGAGGTGAAAGCCTTGACCCTGCCCGACGGTAAGATGACCGCCCGATCCGTGATCATCGCCACCGGTGCACAACCTCGGAAAGTAGGCATTGAAGGAGAGGAACTGCTGACCGGCAAAGGGGTCTCCTATTGCGGCACCTGCGACGGCCCCTTTTACCGGAATGTGGAGGTGGGGGTCATCGGCGGCGGTGACACCGCCATTGAAGAGGCTCTCTTTCTGACCCGGTTTGCCTCCCGGGTGCATGTGGTTCACAGAAGAGATCAGTTGCGGGCCACCAGGATTCTTCAGGATCGGGCCTTTGCCAATGAGAAGATTACATTTGTGTGGGATACGGTGCCGACCCGGATCGTCGGGGAAACCACAGTGGAGCAACTGGCCCTGCAAAATGTCAAGACCGGACTGGAGAGCGCCATAAAGGTGGAGGGGGTCTTTGTGTTTGTGGGGACCCGGCCCATTACGGAATTCTTAGCAGGATCGGTGGACCTGGACGATCAGAAGTTCATCAACGTGGATCGGCGGCAGCAGACCAGTGTGCCCGGGGTGTTTGCGGCAGGGGATGTCACCAGTGAAACGGCCCGCCAGATCGCCGTTGCCGTGGGCGAAGGGGTAACGGCCGTATTGAGTGCAGAGGATTACCTGTCAGAGTCCATTCCTGGTTAGCCTGATGGACCGGAGAAGGCCAACATGATCGTGGTCGGTGACAACCTCCAGATTACCCATCCCATGGTGCACGCTGCACTGAGGGATTCGAATCCTGATCCGCTGAAAGCTCTGGTCCGCAGAATGGAAGCGGCTGGGGCCCGCATGATCGACATCAACACCGGTCCCCTGGGAAAGGGGGCTGAAGAGAAAATGACCTTTCTGGTCCGGGCCGTGGAGGCGGCCACCGAACTGCCCCTGTTGATCGATACCGCCAATCCCGATGCCATGGCCGCCGGGGTGAGGGCTGCCCATGGACGGGTGATTCTGAACGGCTTTTCCCTGGAACCCCGAAAGCTGAAACACATATTACCGCTGGCCCCTCAATATGACGCAGATATTATCGGGTACCTGCTGGATGCCCGGGGCCGCACCCTCCCCACGGTCGATGACCGCCTGGCCCTTGCCGTGGAACTGCATCAGGCCTGTCTAACCGAGAAAGTACCCCAGGAGCGCCTCATCATAGATCCGGTGGTGACCCCGCTTCTGTGGGAGGATGGGCGCACCCAGAACCGGGCGGTCCTAAGGGTCGTCCAGGCCCTGCCCGAGGTGCTGGGTTATGATGTAAGGACCGTGGCCGGCCTTTCCAACCTGACGGCGGGCACCAAATTCTCGGACAAACAAGCCGCAATGGAATGCGCCTATGGGGCCATGCTGGCCGCTTCAGGGCTGGACATGGTCCTGCTCAATGTGTTCCATGAGGAGACCGTCCGGGTGGCCGGGGCATGTGAAGCGCTTCTTTCGGAAAAGGTGTTTACGTGGGAGACGGGCTGAGGGACTAAAAGGGGATTCAGGGGGATTT
>JAWLET010000317.1:0-3118 GCA_041685955.1 Desulfobacteraceae bacterium
CTTGAGGTCATAGTGGAAGACGGTAATTTAACACTCAGGCATCCCACAACCGGGAAGCGGGTAAGAGCCGGAGAAAGGGTCCATCTGGTGGCGGATCGGAGCAACGGCAAAGAGATCTTTCTCGGTAAATACATACCCCATCCAGCCCATCCCCTCCCGGACAGCGGAAATCAACAGGAGGCTATCCTCATCACCCAGACCGTCCAGGTGGACGGTCGGACCCTGTTCAGGGAAGGGGACCTGTTCAAGGCCCCCTACGGCACCCTGGATATCACCTACGACCGGCTTTCCGTGTTTCAGCGAATGACCCAGATGTTCAAAATCGGTCACAATCGGAAGGAATCGGCGCAGGAGTTGATTGATACCATCAATCAGCTCAGAAAAAACGTGATGGCCAAAAACGAGGCCTATCTTGTACTCGAAAAGTACAACAAGGAATTGAGAGAAGCAAAGGCCCGCCTGGACGCGTACAACACCGAACTGGAAAACAGAGTGGAGGAACGGACTTCCGAACTCAGAAAGGCCCAAGAGGAACTCCTCCAACTCAATGCCGAACTGGAGGCCAAGGTTCAAACCCAGGTGCGCGAGCTTGAACGATATAAGGAACTGCGGCGCTATCTCTCGCCCAAGCTGGCTGAGCAGATTTTGACCAGTGATCAGGGACTGGGGAAAGAGCCCCAGCGGAAACTGATGACCGTGGTCTTCACGGACATCCGGGGCTTTTCAAATCTGACAGACAGCATTGAACCGGAAGAGGCCTTCTCCGTATTGGACAAGTATCTGACCGAAATGATCAAAATCGTCCACGACCATGACGGAACCTTGAATAAAATCACCGGTGACGGCCTGCTCATCTTCTTCGGCGACCCGGTCCCCACACCCGATCATGCAGAGCGAGCGGTACGCATGGCCATGGCCATGCAGCAAAAGGTGGCCCAGCTCAAAGAAAACTGGACCCAATACGGGCAGGATCTAGGAATAGGCATCGGGATCAACACCGGATTTGTGACCGTAGGCAATGTGGGTTCAGAGATGCACCGGGACTACACCATCATCGGCACCCAGGTTAACGTGGCCGCACGCCTGGAGTCCTTGGCCGCAGCCGGACAGATCCTCATCAGCAAACGGACCCTCAGCAAGGTAGATAAGCTTCTACAAACAGATGATGTGGGGGAAATACAGGTCAAGGGAATCCCCCGTCCCATCAAGACCTATAGGGTATTGTGGTAACAATTTTGGCCTTACAAGGGGGCGGTTTCATTGGTTAGAAAAGCTCGTCCAAATCCGACGCTCCCGCCCCCGGCATTTCGCCATGTTCCTGAAGGTATTGCTGAATCCGTTCGCTTTCCCGCTGGGAGTACATCTTGGTTTGTTCAACATCAAACCAGCGTGCCTCCCACCCGTCTTTCAGCGTATCCAAGAGGCCTTCTCTCAGATTGGCTGTGCCCGTGATGCACAGTACCCGCTGGTCTTCGTCATAGAGCCGAAAGACCCCCTCTGCATCCGGAACCGTAAGAATATTTTCCCTTGTAAATGCATGTTTCCACTCCGGAGGAAATGGGTTTGCGCTAAGATAGCGCCTCAGGTCGCACTGAAGACAGCGCCGGGCCTCTGCTTTGGCCTGTTCATCTGAAAAACCCATGGACACTTCCGCAAAACCCTTGCGCCTTGATACCGGCTCAAGCTTTGGGACCTGTTCCCGGAGCCATCGGACGAAACCGTCATCCCGGCCCAAGCGGGGATCAGGCCCCCCCCTTTCAAAGAGGATTTCGTCGACTTGCCCGTTCCCTCCCAGGGCCGTATCTATGGATGATGCCGCCCTGCGACCCTCTGCAATGGCCTGGATCAGGGTGCCGGGCAGTGCGGTCACATCTCCGCCAGCATAAATGCCTTTGGCGTCGGTTTGCAGGGTAATGCGGTCTACCACGATGAGTCCCCTGTGGGCCCGAATACGATCATCGTCTTTTAGAAAAGGGAGATCTGTTGCCTGACCAATGGCCATGATGATCTGGTCGCAACCCACGATCCTTTCAGCCTTGCCGTACCGGGGGGAGACGCGGCCCTCCTCATCAAATAAAACCGTACATTCCTTTAATTCAATGCCCGTTACCCCCTGGTCCTTTCTCAGGATCCTGGTCGGTCCCCACCCGGGCAGTATCCGGATCCCTTCTTCCAAGGCGTCCTCAATCTCCCACCCATAGGCGGGCATGTCCTCGCGGCCCTCCGGACAGACCATGGTAACCTCTCTGGCCCCGCATCTAAGGGCGGTCCGAGCCGCATCCACGGCCACATTGCCCCCACCTATCACCACCACACGGTCTCTGAGATCCATCTGCTCTCCCTGAGCCACCTGGATCAATAACTCCACGGCCCCCAGCACATCCGGCGAATCCGCACCCTCAATGGCGATACCGTGGCTCACCTGTGCGCCCAGGGCCAGGAATACCGCATCAAACCTCACCCCCTCGAGACGGTAAAGGTTAAAATCTTTTCCCAGGCATTCCCCGCATCTCAGCTGAATGCCCATCTTTAGAATATGATCGATCTCTGTTTTGACCACATCACGGGGAAGCCGATAGGCGGGGATCCCGTAGCGCAGCATACCCCCGGGCCGTTTTCGTGCCTCAAACACGGTAATGGTATGTCCCTTTTTCCGGAGATAAAAGGCGGCCGTCAATCCGGCAGGTCCGGCCCCGATGACGGCGACCTTCCGGTCCGTTTCTTCTGCCATACCTGACCTTTCCTTCCACAGGCCCTGCTCGCCATCTGCGGCATAGCGCTTCAGGGCGCATATGGATACCGGTGCGTTCACCTCGCCTCGCTTGCACACCGTTTCACAGGGACGGGTACACACCCGTCCCAACACCCCGGGAAAGGGCACTTTTTCTCTGATGACGGCAAGGGCCTCATCCGCTTTTCCCTCTGCGATCAATCGCAGATAGCCCGGGATGTCCATATGCACCGGGCAGGCCTCCTCACAGGGCACAAGGTCTGCCTTTTTTTTGCCGGGACCCCCCCTGTCCCTCAGGGCCCCTGTAGGACAAACCGCCACACAGGCCGTACAGAACTTACATCCGGATGCCTCCAGGGTGGAACCCAGGGTCCCCACCTGAATCCG
>JAWLET010000044.1:0-13642 GCA_041685955.1 Desulfobacteraceae bacterium
TCCACCCAGGGGAAGTGCGAAATCAGCAAGGATCTGGACTGCGCCTGGCAGCTGATCATCGATCGGCTCAAGGAACTGGATCGTCTCGATGACTATGAGGAGATTGTCCCCATCAAGGACTGGTCCACGGAACGGGCCGGGGGACCCAGAACTGTAGTCAGGGAGGATGTGAGACAATGAGCGTCAAGACACCGAGCAAGCTGGAAAAAATACTGGATTCCGGGACGCTGGCCGTAACCTCGGAATGCGGTCCGCCCCGGGGGAGCGATCCTGAAGCCATCACCCAAAAGGCCGAGATGATCAAAGATTATGTGGATGCCATTAACATCACGGACAATCAAACCAGTGTGACCCGTTTGTGCAGCCTGGCCGCATGTATTCATCTCAAACAGATGGGCCTGGACCCCGTGCTTCAAATGGTGGTGAGGGACCGGAATCGGATCGCGCTGCAGAGCGATATCCTGGGGGCCGCTTCTTTTGATATCTATAACCTGTTGTGTCTTTCGGGAGATCACCAGCAGTTCGGAGACAACCCCAAGGGACAGAATGTGTTTGATCTGGATTCCATGCAGTTGATTCAGACCGTGCGGCGTATGCGGGATGAAGGGAAATTTTTAGGGGGGGATGAGATTAAGCGACCGCCCAGAATGTTTGTGGGCGCGGCTGCAAATCCTTTTGCCGATCCCTTTGAAATCCGGGTGCCGCGGCTGGCCAAAAAGATTGCCGCAGGGGCGGAATTCATCCAGACCCAGTGCGTCTACAACCTGGAAAAATTCGAGGAGTGGATGAAGCTGGCCCGCGACCGGGGGCTGCATGAGAGGGTGCATATCCTGGCCGGAGTGACCCCTTTCAAATCCGCGGGCATGGCCAAGTACATGAAAAACCGGGTACCGGGCATGGATGTGCCCGACGACGTGGTGAAGCGGATGAGTGGCGTACCCAAGGAGAATCAGGCCCGGGAGGGGATCGATATCTGTGTGGAAACCATACAGCGACTGAAGGACTGTGAAGGGGTGAGAGGGTTCCACATCATGGCCATTGAGTGGGAAGAAAAGGTTCCCGAAATTGTGGAGAGAAGCGGGCTGTATCCCAGACCGCAGGTATAGGTGTCAGGTTTCCCCGCAGATAGCGGGATCTTCGACAGGTGTCAGGGAAGACCGGAAAAACCACGGATACTGAAACCTGAACACTGAAACCTTTGGCGATAACAACCCATATACCCAATAATGCATGATCAATGAGAGGAGGGCGATATGGACAAAAAGTATATTTTAGTGGTAGATGATGATCCGGATCTGGTGGAGACCGTGGCCATGATGCTGGAGAGCAAGGGGTGCGAAGTGGGCCGTGCCTATGACGGGGTCGAGGGCGAGGAATCCATAAAACAACGACGCCCCGATCTGGTGATTTTGGATATTATGATGCCCAGAAAGGATGGCTATGTCCTGTGTGCGGAGTTAAAAGCGGATGAAAAAACCAAGGATATCCCTGTGGTCCTGCTCACTGCTGTAGGCGAAGCGGTGCCCACAACATCCTATACGCATGCGGACGGCATGGCCACCGAGGCGGATGAATATATCGCCAAACCGATCGACACCGAAGGGTTATGGGAGGTGGTTACCGCACTGCTGTAATCCGCCGTCCTCCTTTTGCTTGCCGGGGCCCAATGAGACCATTACAGAGACTCGGGGGATTTAAGATCTTAAAAGATGTGGTATGGGCCTCCGTCATCGGGCCGGCGGATGACGAAACCCTTCCGGCAAGGCTCTGCCGTACACTTGCGGGTGAGGGCGTGAATTTGGCCTTTCTCACCGTGGGAGGCAGCGGCCATCCTCCGGGAGCGAACTTTGTGGTGGATGTGCAAGATGTCCCGAAGGTTCGGGAGGTGCTGGACCGGGAGTTTGACATCCAGAATGCGGCCATGGGAGAAGCGGCTGTTTTTTCCCTTTTTCCGCACAAAAGCGATCCCCTGGTGATGGGATCGCTCCTGGAGGCTTTCGGGCAGAAGGGAATTCACCCCCTGGCCCTGGCCAATTCCCATTCCGCCATATCCGTGGTGGTGGACAGGGAAAGCTGTGAGGCGGGGGTGTCGGCCCTGTTCAGTCGGTTCAACTTCAGTGCCTATCGCACCCCCGCAGACTGGAAGCTGGCCCAGAAAGGGAAAGAGACCCTGTACCGGGAGGTGGTGGCCTCTTACCAGGAAAAGCGTCCCAAAGTCTATGCCCTGGAACTTTATGAATCTCAGGAATTGTGGGATGTGCGCTTTACCGCCGGTCGGATGACCCGGATGGAGACCGCCTTTAAGACCATCGGCGAATCAGGCCGGTTTCTCACCTTTCTCATATCTTCGCCGGTTTCAAGGGATGTATACCATTTTGTTTTCTGCCTGCCCGCCACTGATCCTCATCCTGGGGATACCACGGAAAATGTGCTGAAAGAAGATATATGGGCAAGGCGCGCCCCTGTGACCGTGTTTTCCATGAATGGGCCCCACTTCGGGGACCGCTACGGGATCGTAAGAGATCTCCTGGAAGCCCTTAATGGAGCTCGGGTGAATCTTCTGGGCCTGAGTTGTTCCATCGCATCCATCAGCGGCGTTCTGTTGGCCGGTCAGGTGGACGGAGCGGTTGCCGCCATTAAGGGGTGTTTTGAAGTGCCGTCCATCCTCGTCAGGACATGAGCATTCTCAGAAAACTTCTCGTATCATTACCAAAAAACATTTGACAACTTTGATTCTTTTACCCGTTTTCATCCGCGTGAGAACCGTATGCGGCGAAGCTGAATGCCAACAGGGAAAATAGGTTGAACAAATGACAAAGCAGGGGGACCTTCTGTATCTTGATTTTCCGTCAGACACGCTGGAACCGATTGGCCCGCCCGAGGAGGCAGAGGGCTGGCAACACCCGTACTTGAGGCATATCGGGGTGGAGATGACTTCCTGAAGGCAGGGATGTTCTGGAGTTTATGGAACCGCCCTTGGAGATACGCGAGTTGCACCTGATATTCGGGAAGCATAAAGGCAACGAATTGTTATTGAAAGACTTTAACACCGGCCTTCACATGATTATTGAGGATGGCACCGTGGACAAGATCCTGAAAAAACACGGGGCCGGGCATTAAATGCAGAAAGGGCGGGAAGGGACACCTATTTTCTTTTATGCTTTGCAAGAAGGATTGGGCATGATGGGTGACACCGTGTATATCCTGCTGATTGCAGACGGCTGCCGTGGCTTTCAGACACGACCCCAGCACCGCCTTTTGGAGGCGTAAACGCTTTTGAATCAAAGCACTTGATTCGCTGGCAATAAGGTTTCGGATATCAGGATGCACAAACCGTGAACCCTGACAACCGAAACCTGCTGCAGATTTCCATATTTTGAGTCCGAGAACACTGGACAATCTTTTGATTGAAGCCTATCCTGCACAGGCTTTATTTGCTTATCAACGGCCCGATTTTCAGGCGGGCACCGCCTCTATGCTCACCTCGCCGTCGGTTACATCCACTTTCACATGATCCCCTTCTTTTACCGATCCGTCCAGGATCTTGACCGCCAGGGGATCCTGGATGTAATGCTGAATGGTCCGTCTGAGGGGCCGGGCCCCGTAGACCGGGTCAAATCCGGTGTTGGCCAGAAACTCCTTGGCATCATCCGTAAGTTCCAAACTGATCTTGTTGGCCTCCAGGCGTGTGCTCAAAAGCCCTGTCTGAATCCCCACAATCTGCTTGATCTCGGCCTGGCTCAAGGAATTGAAGATGATGATTTCATCGATTCGATTCAAAAACTCCGGTTTAAAGGTGGCCCGAAGGGTCTCCATCACCGCCTTTTCCATTTCTGAACGGTTTTCCCCTCCAGCCTCCTGGATGAACTGGCTCCCCACATTGGAGGTCATGATCAAGACCGTGTTTTTGAAGTCCACGGTCCGGCCCTTACCGTCGGTCATGCGGCCGTCATCCAGAATCTGAAGCAGGACATTGAACACGTCCGGATGGGCCTTTTCGATCTCATCGAACAGGACCACCGAATAGGGATGTCGCCGGATGGCTTCGGTGAGGTACCCCCCTTCTTCATACCCCACGTATCCGGGCGGGGCCCCGATGAGCCGGGCCACGGAGTGCTTTTCCATATACTCGGACATATCCACCCGCACCATGTACTGCTCATCATCGAACAAAAACTGGGCCAGGGCTCGGGCCAGTTCGGTCTTGCCCACCCCGGTGGGGCCCATGAAGATGAACGACCCGATGGGCCGGTTGGGGTCCTGTATGCCCGAGCGGGCCCGGCGAACCGCATTGGACACCGCATCAATGGCCTGATCCTGTCCCACCACCCGCCGGGCCAGTCGCTCTTCCATCTTCAAAAGCTTTTCCTTTTCCCCTTCCATCATGGTAGACACCGGGATACTGGTCCATTTGGAAACCACCTCTGCAATGTCCTCGCTGTCCACTTCTTCCTTGAGCATCTTCTTTTCGGACTGCAATTCCGCCAGCTTTTTGTTTTCTTCCTCCAGGGTCTTCTCCAGTTCGATCAGGGTCCCGTACTTCAATTTGGCGGCCTTGGCCAGGTCCCCTTCCCGTTCCGCAATCTGGGCCTCGGAGCGGGTGGATTCCAGTTTCCCTTTGATCTCCTGAATCTGGGAGATGGCCGCCTTCTCCTGTTTCCAGTGCTGGGTCATCTCATCGGTCTGGGATTTGAGGGCCTTCAATTCCTCCTCGATTTTGCTCAGACGGGTCTTGGATCCCTCATCCTTTTCCTTTTTAAGGGCCTCTTTTTCGATCTCCAGCTGGGTGATCCTGCGTTGAATATCATCGATCTCGGCCGGTAAACTGTCAATCTCGATGCGCAGGTGGCTGGTGGCCTCATCAATAAGGTCTATGGCCTTGTCCGGTAAGAACCGGTCCGTGATATACCGGTTGGAGAGGGTGGCCGCGGCCACCAGGGCCGAATCCTTGATCCGCACCCCGTGGTGGACCTCGTATTTCTCTTTCAGACCCCGCAGGATGGAAATGGTGTCTTCCACCGTAGGCTCTTCCACCATCACCGGCTGAAACCGCCGTTCAAAGGCCGCATCCTTTTCAATGTATTTGCGGTATTCCTTGATGGTGGTGGCGCCCACACACCGGAGCTCGCCCCGGGCCAGGGCCGGTTTGAGCATATTGGAGGCGTCCACGGCCCCTTCGGCCGCACCGGCCCCCACCAGGGTGTGCATTTCGTCGATGAACAGGATAATCTGTCCCTGGGCATCGGTCACTTCCTTTAACACCGCCTTTAACCGGTCCTCAAACTCCCCCCGGTATTTGGCGCCCGCAATCAGGGCCCCCATGTCCAAGGCCACCACCCTTTTGTCCCTGAGGGTCTCCGGCACATCCCCTTCCACGATCCGCTGGGCCAGCCCTTCCACAATGGCCGTCTTTCCCACCCCCGGCTCGCCGATCAACACCGGATTGTTCTTGGTCCTTCTGGAGAGCACCTGAACAATCCGCCTGATTTCGTCATCCCGACCGATTACCGGATCCAGGTCGTCCTTGGCGGCAATGGCGGTCAGGTCCCTGCTGAACCGCTCCAGGGCCTGGTACTTGTCTTCCGGGTTCTGGTCCGTAATGCGCTGCCCCCCCCGGATATCCACCAGCGCCTTTAAGATGGTATCCCGGGTGATCCCGGCGGATGCCAGGATCCGGGCCGACTCTCCTCCCTTCTCCTCGGTGGCGGCCAGGAGGATATGTTCAAGGGATACGTATTCGTCCTTGACCTGCTCCGCCTCCTTGAAGGCCTTGTCCAGTACGGTCTTGGACCGGGGAGAAAGATAACTCTGGCCATATCCCGCACCGGATACCTTGGGCAGCTTGTCTATGGCCGCTTCAAAAGACTTGTTGAGCTGATTCTGGTCTGCGCCGATTTTGCCCAAAAGCGGTGGAATCACCCCCTCCTTCTGGTCCAAAACCGCCTTGATGATGTGCTCGGGTTCGATCTGTTGGTTCGAAAACCGCTCCGCAAGCTGTTGAGATGCCTGAATCACTTCCTGCGCCTTTAAGGTGAATTTGTCAAATTGCATATCTTTACATTCCTCCTTGGAAAAACATATTTATGCGAACATGTTCGTTTTTGCTTTAAACATAAGGAAATTAAGTACATTAGATGTAATTGTCAAGTGGGTCAGATGAGTTGATCCTGCAATTGTTCAGTTGACAGGATAATGGGCATTTGGTAAAAAACTGCACCTTTTTTTTGTATTCACATTGTCAACACATGAAGTATGAGACCCTATTTTTTCACCGAAAGGAGCAATTCCATATGGACGCAGTAACCCCATTTTATGAAGTAAATGAAGCCCTTGTCGCCATGGGCGCGGAAAAGTTGAACCTGTGCATGCAATGCGGGATGTGTGCCGGTTCCTGCCCCTGGCGGATTGTGGACGGTCCTTTTAATGTTCGACGCCTGATCCGGATGGCCCAGCTGGGCGTGGAGGGATATGAATCCGACGATATCCTGTACGGGTGCACCACCTGCAACAAGTGCGTTCTCAAGTGCCCGAGGGGGGTGACCATCATTGACGTGGTCCGGGCCATGCGGGCCATGATCGCGGAGACCGGCGCCATCCCCGGCGTGCTGAGAACGGCCACCGGCAGCGTTCACAGCAATGGCAACCCCTGGTCGGAGCCCAGGGAAAAACGGACCCATTGGATGGAAGGCCTGGACGTGCCCCCCTTTGAAGAAGGCACGGAATATTTCCTTTTTGTGTGCTGTACCTCGGCCTATGACAGCAGAAGTCAGAACATTGCCAAGGCCATGGTCAAGGTGCTTTCCGCTGCAGGGGTAAATTTCGGCGTCATCGGTGAGGAGGAGAACTGCTGTGCCGAATCTGTGCGCAAAATGGGCGATGAAGAGCTGTTCATGAACACGGCCCAGAAGAATATCAATCTGTATCAGGACAAGGGGGTCAAAAAGATCATCACCACCTCTCCCCACTGTTACTATACCTTTACGCATGAGTATCCCGAATTGGGAGGGGAATTCGAGGTGATCCACTACACCCAGCTTCTGGCGGAACTGTTAAAATCAGGAGACCTGAAACTGTCCGGCACCCTGGATCAGAAAGTGACTTACCATGATCCCTGCTATCTGGGCCGGCATAACGACATCTATGATGCACCCCGGGAACTCATTTCCGCGGTGACCGGAGGAAACCTGGTGGAAATGAAGCGGATCCGGCAGGAAAGCCTCTGCTGCGGAGCGGGCGGAGGACGACTCTGGATGGAAACCAAGCCGGAATGGCGGTTTTCCGATCTCAGGATCCATGAGGCCTGTGAAACCGGAGCGCCCATCCTGGCTACGGCCTGTCCCTACTGCATCTCCATGCTCGAGGACAGTCGAAAAACCACCAACAAGGAAGATGAGATCATTATCAAGGATATCTCCGAACTCATCGCAGAGGTGTTGTAATCGTATTTGGGTCAACCATAACCAGCCTTGCCACCATGGCAGGGCTTTTTAGTCCCCGGAGCGGGGGTGACCGACCCAGCGTACCCCTTTTGAAATCTGACACCTGAACTGGCAAAGGCCTACATCATCAATAGTTGACATGAAAATCGCCTTTCTCGACTGTTTTTCAGGTATAAGCGGCGACATGTTCCTGGGTGCTCTGCTGGACGCGGGCCTCTCCCTGGAGGACCTTACGGCGAGCCTTAAGACCCTTCCGCTCTCCGGTTACGACATCCAAACCCGTCGAGAGGGACGACACCATATATTCGGCACCCGGGTATTGATAAATGTTCGTGGCCAAGCACACGCACACAGGGGACTCCAGGCCGTTCGGGACATCATCAGCAGCGGAGATTTAAGCGAGTCTGTCCAGACCACGAGTATAAACATTTTTGAAACGCTGGCCCGGGTGGAAGGGGCGATCCACAATATTCCCCCTGAAGCGGTCCATTTTCATGAAGTGGGAGCGGTGGATTCCATCCTGGACATCGTGGGCACCGTGTACGGCATTGAGCGGCTGGGATTACACAGGCTTTACGCGTCGCCCCTGCCTTTGGGCTCCGGGCTTATGACCAGTTCTCATGGCGTCATACCGGTCCCCGCCCCGGCGACAATGGCCCTATTAAAGGATGTGCCCGTATTTGACGCAGGGATTGATCATGAACTGGTGACCCCTACCGGAGCGATCCTGGTCAAGGCCCTGGCCAGTGCTTTCGGCCCTATGCCGGCCATGAAGGTGCATAAAATTGGTTACGGGGTGGGCACCAGGGAATTGGCGGACCGGCCCAATCTCCTGCGAATCCTCATGGGCGAAACCGAAGCCAAGCCGAACGTGGATACGGTAGTGGTTTTGGAGACCAACCTGGATGACGTAACCCCGGAGGTACTGGGATATCTCATGGACAAGCTCTTTGAGGCCGGTGCCCTGGATGTGGTGTTTTTCCCTGTACACATGAAAAAAAACCGGCCGGGCATACAACTCCAGGTCATGAGCCGGCCGGATCAGAAGAATGTTTTGACCGGACTCATCTCTCAGGAGACAGCCACCTTGGGGATTCGATTCCGATATACTCAACGCTCGGTTTTGGAAAGAGCCTCGGCGGAAGTGGACAGTCCCTGGGGCAAAATCAAGGTCAAACGGATCGTCCCTGAAGATGGGAAGCCCTTTCTGGCGCCAGAATATGAGGCGTGTAAAAAAATTGCATTGAAACACAACATCCCGTTGCGCCGGGTGGTTCAATGGGTAACCGCACTGGACAGACCATTCACTGCTTGATGTCAAAAGATCAATCTGATAGGCTGGACACTCGTATTTTCTGGGAAAAATCAGGTTTCAGCGGACGGGTGGCGCTGATCCTTTCCACATGGTTCGGCACCGGACTCGCCCCTGTGGCACCGGGTACGGCGGGAACCCTGGCAGCCGTCCCTCTGGTCATCCTGGCCGGGTATCTCAGTGGATGGTATGCACTTCTCATCCTGCTGGTGGTGACGGTGGCAGGCATCTGGGCCTCCCATCAAAGCCGGAAATTATTGGGTGAAGAGGACCCGGGCCCGGTGGTGATTGACGAAGTGGCCGGATACGGGCTGACCCTTTTTTTACTGCCTGTGAACTGGGTGACTTTAAGCGTCGGGTTTTTGTTGTTTCGGTTTTTTGACATCCTGAAACCGTGGCCGGTAAATCGGGCGGAACGGCTCAAAGGGGGGATGGGGATTGTCATGGATGATCTGGTGGCCGGACTGTATGCCCATCTCATTTTGCGCACCGGGCTGTGGCTGGTTCAAAATTGAAACGGGGTCGACAATCGATCATAATGTACGGTGAAATCATAACCATAGGGACCGAGCTCACCTCGGGCCGGACCGTGGATATCAACTCCTGGTATGCTGCGGGCCGCCTCACCGCCTCCGGGTTGGGCGTGATCCGCGTGACCTCGGTGGGTGACGATGACCGCATGGTCGCCAGGGCACTCAAAAGGGCTTCCGCATCTTCCAGATTTGTGATCGTGACCGGGGGACTGGGTTCCACAGAAGATGACATGACCTGCGAGATCGCGGCCCATGCCCTGAACAGACCGCTCCGCCTGGACCGGGATATGCTCAAAAAAATACAGGGCTATATTGACGCCCGGGGCATCAAGATGACCCCGCCCATGAAAAAAATGGCCTATATGCCGGAAGGGGCCAGGATACTCAATCCAGGAGGCGGCGCCTGCGGGTTTTCTATCGAGGACAAGGAGGTCCGGTTCTATTTTCTCCCCGGTGTCCCGGAACAATCGCGTTACCTTATGGATACGGTGGTGCTCCCGGAACTTTTGGGGCTGTATGATACCCTGCCGGTCATACGGCAGCGGATCATCAAGACCTACGGGATGAACGAACCCGATATTGCTGAAAAACTGGGCCGATTCAAAGGAAAAATGGGGGAAGTGGTCTTGGGGTTCTATCCCCAATTTCCTGAAAATCACATCACCCTGAGTCTCAAGGGAGAAGAGGATGCCCATGTCACGGCCGTTTTGGACCGGGTGGAACAGGAAATAAAGGCCGTCCTGGGGGCCTGCGTTTTCAGCACGGACGGCCGGGATATGGAAGAGATAGTGGGCCGAATGCTGGTTCAAAAAGGGATGACCCTCAGCGTGGCCGAATCGTGTACCGGAGGCCTCATCGGCCATCGGCTGACCAATGTGCCTGGCAGTTCTCACTATTATGACGGAGGTGTTGTTGCTTACAGTAACCCCCTGAAAATGGCACTGATCGGGGTCAATGAAGAGACCCTGAAAAGACATGGGGCCGTGAGCCCGGAAACCGCGAAAGAGATGGCACAGGGGGTGCGCCGACAGACCGGAAGCCATCTGGGACTGGCGGTAACCGGTATTGCAGGGCCGGAGGGCGGAACCCGGGAAAAACCGGTGGGTACCGTATATATGGGACTCAGCTTAAAAGGTGAACTCCATTCAACCGGGTACCGGTTTCCGGGGGACCGAAAACAGGTCAAGCTGAACAGCGCTACCATGGCCCTGGACTGGATCAGAAGGTATCTAAGTGGGCATCCGTTCCTTCCTGGCATTTGAACTGCCGATAGAAATCAAAAAGGTGGTGGCTGCTGTCTCCGAGGACTTGAAAACGTCCTCCCTCAAGGCCCGGTGGGTCAAGGTGGAAAATATTCACCTGACAGTGGTTTTTCTGGGCCACATCGCGCCTGAACAGCTCAATCCCATCCAGGAGCGTACCGGTACCGTATGCGGGCGCCATCCACCCTTTGAAATCAGGCTCCAGGGGATGGGTTGTTTCGGCAGCAGACGACACCCTCGTGTCCTGTGGCTGGGGTTGACCGGGGATATAAAACAGATGGCCATATTCAAAAAAGACCTGCAAAACACCCTGGAACCTTTGGGCATCAAAATGGAAAAACGCCCTTTTAGACCCCATCTCACAGTGGGACGATTTCGAAAGGACGCCGGGCCGATAAGAGAGTTGGATGCACTGCTCGCAAAACATGAAGCCCTGACCAGTCCGGTTTGCCAGTTGAACGAACTGGTCCTGTTCAGAAGCGATCTCAGGCCCAATGGCGCGGTATACACTCAGATGGCCGGCTGGCCCCTGGGATCTATGGGGGATCTATGAGTGTGGGATTGAAAAGCGGAGCTTTATCTTGAATTTTCCAACCCGGAGTAAAAGTTGGAAGAATATTAATTGCAACTCAGGGTTGGATACCGGGATTTGTTAGGGAGGTAGGACCTATGGACAAAGAAAAAGCGGTTGATTATGCCATTTCTCAGATAGAAAAACAGTTTGGCCGGGGCTCCATTATGAAACTGGGAGAGGAAAAAGTCATCGACGTACCCGCCATCTCCACCGGTTCCCTGGCCCTGGATCTGGCCCTGGGCGTCGGGGGGGTCCCCCGGGGTAGAGTGGTGGAAATATATGGTCCCGAGTCCTCCGGGAAAACCACCCTGGCCCTTCATATCGTTGCCGAGGCCCAGGCCAAGGGGGGAATGGTGGCGTTCGTGGACGCCGAACATGCCCTGGATGTGACGTACGCCAGGAACCTGGGCGTGGATGTGGACAGCCTGCTGGTTTCCCAGCCGGATACCGGTGAACAGGCCCTGGATATTGCGGAGATCCTGGTACGGAGCGGGGGGATCGATGCCCTGATCATCGATTCTGTAGCCGCGCTGGTGCCCAGGGCCGAGATTGAAGGGGAGATGGGGGATCAACATATGGGTCTCCAGGCCCGGCTCATGTCCCAGGCCCTGCGGAAGCTGACGGCCACCGTAAGCAAATCCAGGACCACCATTATCTTTATCAACCAGATCAGAATGAAAATCGGGGTCATGTTCGGGAACCCTGAAACCACCACCGGCGGCAATGCGCTTAAATTCTATGCCAGCCAGCGCTTAGACATCCGACGGATCGGGGCCATTAAGGAAGGAGATCAGGTGGTGGGGAACCGCACCCGCGTACGGGTGGTGAAAAATAAAGTGGCCCCGCCTTTTAAAGATGCGGAGTTCGATATCATCTATGGCGAAGGGATTTCCAAAGAAGGGGACATCCTGGATCTGGGCGTTTCTCTCGATATTGTGGAAAAAAGCGGGGCCTGGTATTCGTTCCAGGGGGATCGGATCGGCCAGGGCCGGCAGAATGTAAGACGGTTTTTGGCTGAAAATACGGATATCAGGGACCAGATCGCACAACTGATCGTGGAAAAGACCGGTGTGAAGCCGGAAAAAGAAGACAGCGAAGCCGAGACCTCGTGAAACAGGTGGGTATTTCGCATCTACCGTACTAACGAGGATACTGAAATGGACGTATCCCAACAGAGATAAAACAAATGATGGATTTCAGAGAGATCAGAAGGCGGTTTTTGAACTACTTTAAGGATCACAACCACCGAATTGTGCCCAGTTCATCGCTCATTCCCAGAGATGACCCCACGTTACTGTTTACAAACGCCGGGATGGTCCAGTTTAAGGCGGCATTTCTCGGTGAAGAGAATCCTGGGTACACCAGGGCAGCCACGTCTCAGAAGTGCGTACGTGCCGGTGGAAAACATAATGACCTGGAAAATGTGGGCTATACGCCGAGACATCATACCTTTTTCGAAATGTTGGGTAATTTCTCTTTCGGGGATTACTTCAAGGAAGAGGCCATCCTGTGGGGCTGGGAACTGCTCACCGAAGGTTACAAGCTCCCTCCGGAAAAGCTTTATGCCTCCGTGTACCAAGATGATGACGAGGCCTACCGCATATGGAACCAGGAGATCGGCATCCCCACAGATCGGATCGTCCGGTTGGGGGAAAAGGAGAATTTCTGGGCCATGGGGGATACCGGACCCTGCGGTCCCTGCTCCGAAATCCACATTGACCAGGGCCCGTCAGTGGGCTGCGGAAAACCCGATTGTGCACCTGGATGCGACTGTGATCGCTATCTGGAGATCTGGAACCTGGTATTCACCCAGTTTGATCGGGGCCCCGAGGGCCGTCTCACGCCGCTCCCCAAACCCAATATCGACACCGGTATGGGACTGGAACGTCTCACCGCCGTGGTTCAGGGGGCCAAATCCAATTATGATACGGATATTTTCAAGGGGATTATCTCGGCCATCGAAGGGCTTTCCCCCCGAAGATACGGCCAGGACGAGCGACAGGATGTGGCCTTCAGGGTCATATCAGACCATGCCCGGGCGGTGGCGTTTATGATCGGGGACGGCATCATGCCCTCAAACGAGGGGCGCGGCTATGTCCTGCGGCGAATCATCAGACGGGCGGTTCGCTTCGGTCAGGTGGTTGATCTGAAGGACCCTTTCCTTCGCACCATATGCGACACGGTTATTGATATTATGGGGCCGGACTACCCGGAGCTGGACCGGGAAAAACAGTTTATTCAAGGCGTGGTGGATAACGAGGAAAAACGGTTCTCCGACACCCTCAATTACAGCATGAAAGTCCTGGAGGAAGAGATCCGGGACCTTAAAGCAAGTGGCCGGGATACCATTCCCGGCGAAGTCGTATTTAAGCTTTATGACACCTATGGCCTCCCACTGGATATTGTTCAGGATGTGGCACGGGATGAACACCTGCGCGTGGATACGGACGGCTACCAGGAGGCCATGACTCGACAGCGGCGTCTTTCTCAGGCCTCGTGGAAGGGAAGCGGTGACCAGGAGA
>JAWLET010000001.1:0-28705 GCA_041685955.1 Desulfobacteraceae bacterium
CGACCACCCCGTCCGCTCCGCAGATAATGGACTTGGGCACGTGCTCTGCCATGGCAATGCCCCCGCCGGCCAGCAGGGTCATCTGGTCCCGCAGGCCGGTCTCTACCAGCTTGAGATGCACGGCCTGAATCCCTTCTTTGAGATATCGGCCCGTGCCATCCAGGTAAGCCCCTTGTGCGTCTGCCATGAGATGGAGAATGCAGGCCCCCTCCCGTACCAGGGAAAGGGCCGTTTCTTCCACTCCCGCCTCCAGGGGGAGGCCAACGGAGATGAGCACCTCCGGAGAGGCATTCGCGATCTTTTCCATGGTCTTACGCCCGGCTTCGCTCCAGGGGATCTCCACCATTCGGACCCCCTGGGCCATGACCGATTCCTGTCCGGCGTCTCCGGATACCTCCGGGACCACCCAGGGATACAGGTCTTCGGGTATGGCGTCGAGCATGGGCGAGGGAATCGTGATCAGGGTCCCCAGTCTCTTGGCGGCCGCGGCCCATCCCCTGATGGTCTTTTCACTGACCGCGCCGAACGCCGGCACCTGGAGCAAAATGGGAAGCGGGATATTCAGAAACCGGGCATCATTGGATTGGAATGTCCCGGTCCCGTCAAATAACAGCCTTTCGAGCGTTTTGCCCACATCGATGCCCGTGCTGATATACTCGCGACCGTGGATGCCGTCCCGGGTGGGCCGGACGATCTCGGACATATCCGTCCACATGGCGTCAAACCCCGGACCCGTGAAAGGCCCGGGATAGCCCGCCCCGGATACGGGAATCTTCCCGGTCTGGGCCTGGGCCCACAACTTGGAAATGACTTCCGGGGTCCAGTGGGCGTCTCCCAGGCTCTGGTATTCCGGGTTCACGGTCTTGTGAATCAATTCCCCGGGGCAGCCCTGGACACACCTCAGGCAGTTCATGCACTCATTATCGATGGCGTCCACCATCTGGCGGGGATCCAGGCCCCGGTGATCGTATACCCCGTAGACGCACTCGGTCTTCACACAGACCGCACATTTGAGGCAGCCCTCTTCCCAGGCCACGATGCCCGACCGGGTAATGGGCCTAAAGCGGTGCGCAACGGTTCGGGTGGGTATGACATACTTGGACGGCATGAGACTTCCTGCTCCCTATGAGATACCGGGTCTGGGCAAAAGACCGGCCCGTTCCACGATTTCGGCCACCACCTCTTCCCATTCAATGGCCATGATGTGCACCCCTTTGACCCCGGCCAGTTCCCTGAGTCTTGAGATGGTCTCCACACAGATCCGGATCCCCTCCTCCCGCTGCTTTCCCTTGGGGATCCCCTCCATCCGTTTGATGACCCCCTCCGGGATATCCATCCCCGACACCTTGGCGTTCATGTACCGGGCCATCCCCGGAGACTTGAGGGGCGTCACCCCTCCCAGGATATACACCTGTTCGGTGAGCCCCTGATCCTCGGCCATGGAAAGCCAGGACGCGAAGCGCTCAACGTTATAGATACACTGGGTCTGAATAAAATCAGCCCCTGCCCGAATCTTCTTGCCCAGCCGGGTGATCCTGAATTCCAGAGGATCGGCAAAGGGATTGGCCGCGGCCCCCACAAACAGATCCGGGGAAACGCTCAAGGGGTCGCCCCCCAGCAGGGTCCCCTCATCTCGCATGGTCTTGACGGTCTTTAAAAACTGAATGGAATCCAGATCAAAGACGCCCAGACCCTGGGTCTGATTCCCGAAGCTCTGGTGATCTCCGGACAGACACAACAGGTTCCGGATGCCTATTGCAGACGCCCCCAGCACGTCGGACTGAAGGGCGATGCGGTTGCGGTCCCGGACCACCATCTGCAACACCGGGTCCAGGCCGGATTGCCGTAACAGGGCGCAGGCCGCCAGGCTGCTCATCCGGACAATGGCGGTCTGGTTATCGGTGACGTTGACCGCATCCACCTGGTTGCGCAGCATCTCCCCCTTTTTGCGGATCTGATCCGGGTCAGCCCCTTTGGGCGGACCACACTCGGCGGTTACCGCAAATTGACCCTGATTTAATATGGATTTCAACCGGCTCATCGGTTTCCCCTTTGCTGATCTTCTCTGATGATCTTCCTGGGTCCCCGGCCCTGTTTTTTGGACCAGTCTTTGGGCGGGTAGATGGCCTCCAGCCGGTCCAAGGCCTGGAATGCGGTCAGGCGGTCGATAATCATCTGCCAGGCGCAAGGGGTATCCGGGTTCACTTCACAGCGGCCGTCCACCGAGCCCCCGCAGGGGCCGTTGAGGATCTGTTTGGCACAGCGGGTAAGGGGACAAATCCCCCCGAAATGGTACAGCATGCAATCCCCGCATCCCACACAGGTCTCTGCCCAGTACCCCTGTTCTTTGGTTTCTCCCAGGAATTCGGTATTCAGCCCGGGGATCACCGGCGCCTCCGGATACATGTCGGCCACGGCCTGGACCCCGGCCCCGCAGCCCAGGGAAAGGATGGCATCATACGGATGGATGATGGGGTCCAGCTGGATCACGAATTCTGTGACGCACTGTCGATCCACGGTCTTCTCATCAATTTGGACCTCCACATCGTCCATGCGGGCGGCCATTCTCAGGGCCGAGGCCAGGGCGGCGGTCTCTTTTTCCCCACCCGCAGCACATTCGGCCACACACGAGCCGCACCCCAAGACCAGGATGCGCTGGTAGGGCGCAATCATCATCCGGATCTCATCCATGGGCTTCTGCTCAGCAGTAATCATAAGCGTTTCTCCTCTTTCAGGTGCGATCCCTTGACCGGAGAGCCCTTTTCAGGGCCGGAGACGGTTTCAGTTGAAAAACCCGCTCTTTTATCTCCCGGGCCAGAACCGCCAGGGGTTTGGGGGCATCCTTGGATGCCATGACCATCCCCACCCGTTCCCCTTCCAGGCCGATGCTCTCAATGAGCGCCCGGGTCCGCTCCACCCGGGTTTTGGCCCTCAGATTGCCTTCAAAATACCGGCACGTCCCTTCAGGACAGGTGATCAGGTAGGCGGCATCCGCAAATTCCTCCAATGCCCGCATCAGATGGACCGAATCCAGCCGTCCGCTGCACGGGAGGGGAAACAGACGGATGGCGCCCGCTTGGGCCTCTTCTATGGCCTGCCGATCCGCTTCACTGCTCCCGGGTACATTGCGGCAATAAAAAAGGGCCAGTGTACGATGGTTCACTGTCATGTTGGACCTTATCAGACGGGTACGGCGAGAGACCTTTGAAAAATGTTCAATTTTGGTTTAGCTCAAGGAAGACAAAAATTTCAACCACAGGAATATACTGAATATTTCGAGGATTGAAATTTGAGTCTGACGCCGAGATCGACCAAAAGGGGGCGTTTTTCAAAGGTCTCGGTCACCCGCCCTACGTTTTAAGGATAAAACTATGGGTTCGTAGGGCCGCTAACGTCATCGGCCCAGTCAGACCAGGGTGACGTTTTTTTAAACCCTGAACCTCGGAACCTGTGAACCTTGGAACCCTAAAACATATATATCTGGTGGCTGTCGGGGTTTTTGCCGAAGCAGGTCATGTCATCCACCTTTTCAATGACCGGCCCCCGGCACAGGGCATAAAGGGTCCGCTCCACGCCGATGCCCCCGCCATAGGTCTCGGGGAAGGTCCCTCTGCCTGAGGCATCTTTTTGGGCAGCGATCATCAAAAAGGGTCCGTACCCGCCCAATACGTCGATATTCTTGATATTTCCTTCAAACAGCACCGGCCTCTCAGGAATAATGCCGTTGTCCAGCAGCCGTTCCACAATGGCCTCGTATATCCACTCTCTCACCGCACCCGAGAGGATCTCCAGGGCCGGGGTCTGCTTCCCCGTATCCCGATTAATGCTTTTGGCGCATATATCATAGTTGTAGATCATGTCCGAGGTGACCTGGGATAAGGAAACCTTTCCCTCGGGCTGAAGATAAGGGTACACCAGATCATAGTTCTCTCTCAACAATCCGGTAATCCAGAAAAACGGCGATGGGGTCTCCTCCCCGAGACGGACTTCATAGGTCCTGCCGTATTGCTGTTTGGACCTGTCGCACCGGAATCGGGGAAAGGGTTGTTCAGGCACCTCAATGGCCACGCCCAGGGTCTTCAACTCATCTTCGTTCTTTTCCACAAGCCGGGTCATGGCATGAATAATGAGACGCTCAAACAGGTCCATTCCCTGGTCCATATCCGCTTTCAAGACCGCCCTCACCTTTTCCGGCTCCTTGAGATAGGTCTCCAAGTCGATCCCCCGGTTTCTGCGCACCTCCAAGTCCATCTGGCTGAAATCGATAAGATATTTTCCCCGCTGGACCCGATCCGGGCTCTCGATCTCCAGTCGTATATTGGGGGAATCGATAAACACGCCCTTGATCTTGGGGTTGTGGCAGGCCAGAAATTTGGAGTATATCATGCTGTGGGTCATGACGTAGCGCTGGCCCTTGTATCGAATGTTGGGGGTATGCTCCACGTCGTGGGCCAGCGGATCGGTCACCGGACTCATCTGGACCCGTTCCAGGTTGAAAAGCCCTTCATCCGCCAGAAACTGGTGCATGGCATTGACAAAGGTGGTCCTGAGCGCCAGGGCGGCGTACAGTGCATCACTCTGCCATTTGGCGGTGTAATATTTATTCAGGTATTCTTCAAAACTGGACCCCGCCTCTTTCAAGGCGGACTGAAACCCAAACAGGCTCTGGCCGATACTAATGGTCGAATCGTCTTTCATATCCATAAACTCCCTGTTTCATCAGGGGCTCCCTTACCCGTTGAGGCCTGCCGGGCCCTGAGTGTAACGGCTGCATAAAGGGAACCCGTTTTCATGCACATTGAAAATGCTCAGCGAGCGCGGCCTTTGCAGCTCGCTTCAGGGCTCTTCAATTTGAACCTTTACAGTTTTGCCAGGTATTTGTCGATTTCGAACTGGCTCACATGGGTCCTGTATTTATCCCACTCGATGCGTTTGTTCTCAATAAACTTGTTAAACATGTGATCGCCCAGCACGGTCCGGACCAGTTCGCTTCCTTCGGTGGCCAGAATGGCCGCATAAAGGTTTCCCGGCAGATCCGTGATACCATGGGCCTTCCGCTCGGCCGGGTTCATTTCAAAGATATCCTCTTCCACCGGATCCGGCAGTTCATACTGCTTTTCCATCCCTTCCAGGCCTGCCCCCAACATGACGGCAAAGGCAAGATAGGGGTTGCAGGAAGGGTCCGGGGATCGAAATTCGATCCGGGTGGCCGTCTCTTTACCCGGTTTGTACATGGGCACCCGGATCATGGCGGAGCGGTTTCTTCGGGCCCAGGAGACATAGACAGGGGCCTCATATCCGGGTACCAGCCGCTTGTAGGAATTCACCCACTGGTTGCACACCGCAGTGATCTCCGGGGCATGACGCAGCAGCCCCGCGATATAATATTTGGCCGTATCCGAGAGATGATACTCGGCAGCCGGGTCATAAAAGGCGTTTTTATCCCCTTGGAAAAGCGATTGATGTACATGCATGCCGCTCCCGTTCTGACCGAAAATGGGTTTGGGCATGAAAGTGGCATAGACCCCGTATTGTCTTGCAATCTCTTTGACCACCAGCCTGTAGGTCATGGTATTGTCCGCCATCTGAAGTGCGTCTTTATATCTGAGGTCAATTTCATGCTGGCTGGGGGCCACCTCATGATGGCTGTATTCCACCTGAATCCCCATATCCTGCAGCCCAAAGATGGTTTCTCTCCTGAGATTGCTCCCTTGATCCACCGGCCTGGAATCAAAATATCCGCCTGAATCCAGCAGCTCCCTGCTTTTATCGTCTTTGAAGTAGAAATATTCCAGTTCAGGCCCCACGTAAAAGGTATACCCTTTTGCCCCAATTTTGTTGAGCAGTCTTTTGAGCACATAACGGGGATCTCCCTCATAGGGGGTCCCATCCGGATTCAGAATATCACAAAACATCCTGGCCACGGGCCGTTCGCCACGCCGCCAGGGGACCAGTTGAAAGGTCGCCGGATCCGGCTTGGCGATCATGTCGCTCTCCTCGATCCTGGCGAATCCTTCAATGGACGATCCGTCAAATCCCATGCCCTCCGACATCCCCTCCTCCAGCTCAGAAGGGGTAATGGCAAAGCTCTTTAACACCCCGAGGACATCTGTGAACCAGAACTGTATAAAACTGACATTCTTCTCCTCAACAACTTTTTTCACATCTTCAATTGTGGCGTAGTCCATTGAATAGCCTCCTTTTCATATAACGTAACCGTTGACGGGCTCAGAGGTTCCAGGTTGCATTCCCTCCGGATTCCGGCTTGGAGGCCATGAAACCCCAACCATTCCAGCCCTGAAAACCCGGAACCTGCCTTTATGATATACCGTATTTCGGTTTCGGGAAAGTTACCTGGGATGGCTGCAATCCTGGTGCCAAACTGTATTTTGCAAAAAAAAGCGCCTATTTTGAATGTGTTATCACACATGGGCATCGGAGGAAGGTCATGAAGTAAATTACATTCATGTAGTGTGAACCGCGAGTATCATACAGAATTGTATTTTTATCTCCCTTATTCCACAGTGACACTTTTGGCCAGGTTCCTGGGTTTATCAATATCCCGATGGAGAAATTTGGCACAGTAATAGGCCAGAAGTTGGCAGGCGACCACTGCCAGGATGGGATTTAAGACGTCGATGACCCGGGGGACTTCTATCACCTCATCGGCCAGGCCCTTCAGCTTCTGATCACCCTCGCAGATGATGGCGATCACCGGACCTTTTCGGCTCTTGATCTCATGGATATTGCTGATCATCTTTTCATACATCTCATCTTCGGGGATAATGGCCACAGTGGGCATATGGGGATTGATCAGGGCAATGGGTCCGTGTTTCATCTCCCCTGCGGCATACCCCTCCGCATGAATATAGGAAATCTCCTTGAGCTTCAATGCCCCTTCCATGGCGATGGGATAATTGTATTTTCTCCCTAAAAACAGCCAGTTGTTACACCGATGATACTTCTGGGCAATGGCCTCGATATGGTTGGCCTGGGCCAGCACCCTACTTAGTTTTACCGGAAGGGCCTCCAGTTCCCGGATCACCTCCACCCCTTCGGTCAAAGACAGCTTCTGGTGGCGCCCCAGAAGTAATGCCAAAAGCACCAGGATTACCAATTGCGAGGTAAAATTTTTGGTGGATGCCACGCCGATCTCAGGACCCGCATGGTTATAGATGCCGGCATCCGTTTCCCTGGAGATGGAACTGCCCACCACATTGACGATCCCCAACAGGCCGGCCCCTTTCCGCTTGGCCTCTCGTATGGCGGCCAGGGTGTCCGCCGTCTCTCCGGACTGGCTGATGGCAATGATGAAGGTATTGGGGGGGAAGTTGAGTTTTCTGTACCGAAATTCCGAGGCCAGCTCCACTTCTACATCTATTTCGGTGAGTTTTTCAAAGATATAACGCCCCACACACCCCGCAAAATAGGAGGTGCCGCAGGCCACGATCACCATATGCCTGCAGGCCAGAATCCGGTCCCACACCGGGATAATCCCCCCCAGTTTGGGTACCCCTTCCCCGGGCTCCAGCCTTCCTCTGATGGCATTTTTTATGGTCATGGTCTGCTCATAAATCTCCTTGAGCATGAAATGGGGAAAGCCGTTTAACTCCGCATCCTCTGCCTGCCATTCCACAGTTTCGGTGGTCCGTTGCACATACTTGGCCTGAACCGTGGAAATGGTAAACCCGTCAGCGGTCACCCGGGCCAGTTCATTTTCCTGAAGATGAACCACCTGATCGGTATATCTCACCATGGCCGCAACATCAGAGGCCACAAAATGGCCCACGTCACTCACCCCGATGATCAACGGACTTCCCCTTCGGGCCACCACCAGCTCGCCCGGGGCATGCCGGTGCATGACCCCGATGCCGAAGGTCCCTTCCACCTGCAACATGGTCTTTCTGACGGCCTGGCTGAGATCCCCTTCAAAATTCATGGCAATCAGATGGGGCAGTACTTCGGTGTCCGTTTCAGAGCTGAACCTCACGCCCTTTTTTTCCAGTTTGCGTTTGAGCGAATGATAATTCTCAATGATCCCGTTGTGGATCACAAAAACGTTCTGTTCCTGGTCCATCTGGGGGTGGGCGTTTTCTTCGGTGGGCTCCCCATGGGTGGCCCACCGGGTATGGGCAATACCGCAGGTTCCGTTCATGTCTTTGCCGTTCACCTTGCTCTCCAACTCGGCGATTTTTCCCACGGCCCGTTGCCAGGTAATATTCTCTTTGTCCTGTATGGCCAGGCCGGCAGAGTCATACCCCCGGTATTCCAATCTTTTCAATCCTTCAATAAGGATCGGTTTAGCGGGTTTGCTCCCGATGTAGCATACGATTCCACACATATGGACTCCCCTATTCTTTGGTAAGGACCGTTCCCCATCAACGCGGTCAGGATGCACCTTTTGATTGCTCGTCACCATAATGGCTTATCCACAAATATTCAATGGAAAAAACTGACAAATATGTCTGTCTCAAAATCGATTCCAAAACAGCATTACTGATTTTTTGGGGTTGCTTTTGAATTGGTTGTGAGGTAAAAAGATATTGTTGTCTGTTATCCGTACCTGGTTTTCATCAAAACAGATCAGAATATGATGGATATAACCTCAACATCAACACACTGTCGATAAACCATGATCCCTGCAGGTGAAACAATAAAGTCCCCTTGTCTGCATACCGGCAAGGGGTTTTTTTTGAGGAGTTCCCGGTGACCCAATTCGATCATAAAAACCTGGTAAGCATAGATCCCTTATCCGTGGAAGACATCAACCTGATTCTGGATACCGCAGAGTCCTTCACGGCTATTTCCCTGCGGGAGATCAAGAAAGTGCCCACGTTGAGGGGGAAAAGCGTGGTGAATTTCTTTTACGAACCCAGCACCAGGACCCGCACCTCTTTTGATATAGCGGCAAAGCGGCTCAGCGCAGATACCTTCAGCCTTTCGGCGTCCACCAGCAGCATGGTAAAAGGGGAGAACCTCATTGATACGGCCAGGAACCTTCAGGCCATGCGGCCGGACGTGATCGTCCTCAGGCATTCATCCACCGGGGCCCCCCATATGCTGGCCCGGGAGGTGGAGGCCAGTGTCATCAATGCCGGGGACGGGATCAATGAACATCCCACCCAGGCCCTCCTGGATCTGTATACCATTCGAGAGAAAAAAGGCACCATCAAAGGCCTTGACATTGCCATCATCGGGGATCTCTCCCACAGCCGGGTGGCCCGTTCCGATATAAAGGGGCTCATCAAGATGGGCGCCCGGGTGACCGTTTCCGGTCCTCCCACCATGATGCCCGTGGCCATGGAGTCTTTGGGGGTGCGGGTGGTGAACAATCCCCGGGAGGCGGTCCGGAACAAGGATGTGATCATGCTGCTTCGAATCCAGCTGGAGCGAGAGGGGCCTGCGTGGGCCGGTTTCCCCAGTATTCGGGAATATGCCACCTTTTTCGGCCTGAACACCGACATCTTGAAGGGGGCCAAAAAAGACGTGATGGTGATGCACCCGGGGCCCCTGAACCGGGGCGTGGAGGTCACCTCTGAAGTGGCGGACGGCGCGCATTCCGTTATTCTGGATCAGGTGACCCATGGCGTGGCCGTGCGCATGGCCGTTTTGTATCTTTTGATTGGAGGGGCCAGAAGTGACGATGTGGATTAAAAACGGGGAACTCATTGATCCGGTGGACGGCACCATAAAACAGGCTGACCTGATTATTGAAAAAGGCAAAATCAAAACCATCGCCCCCCGGGGTACGCTGAAACACATCCCTTCAGCCCTGAAGGTCCTTGATGCGGCCGGCAGCATGGTCATACCGGGCCTAATCGATATGCACGTGCACCTGAGGGAACCTGGAGAAGAGTACAAAGAAACGGTCATCACCGGGGCCCGGGCTGCAGCAGCCGGTGGATTCACGGGGATCGCCTGCATGCCCAATACCCATCCTCCCAATGACTGTCGGTCCGTGACCGAATTCATACTGGATCAGGCCAGGCGGGGCCGCACTGCCAGAGTATTTCCCATTGCTGCCATTACCATGGGGCAAAAAGGGCAATCCCTCACCGAGTTTGGTGACCTTCGGGAAGCCGGGGCCGTGGCGGTCTCAGACGACGGCCGCTCGGTGTTAAACAGCCAGGTGATGCGACGGGCCCTTGAATATGCCCATTACCACGGGCTTCGGGTGATTTCCCATTGTGAAGACCCGCTGCTGGCAGGCGACGGAGTCATGCACGAGGGTGAGGTGTCCACCCGCATCGGCCTGGCGGGGATTCCCACTGCCAGCGAGGATATACTGGTCTACAGAGACATTTCTCTGGCACGGCTCACCCGATGCCCGGTACACATCGCCCATGTGAGCACCGCAGTCTCGGTGGAACTCATCCGGCGGGCCAAGGACGAAGGGCTGCCGGTGACCGCGGAGACCGCCCCCCACTATTTCAGCCTGGATCACCGCGCAGTCCAGGAATATGATACCCGCACCAAGGTCAATCCGCCGCTCAGGACCCCGGCGGATGTGGCTGCCATTCAACAAGGGCTTAAAACCGGGGTTATCGATGTGATTGCCACAGATCATGCCCCTCACAGCACCCTGGAGAAAGATGTGGAGTTTGATCGGGCTGCCTTCGGCATGATCGGGCTTCAAACCGCCCTTCCGCTCACCCTCAGGCTGGTGGAACAAGGGGTACTGGATCTGGCCGGGGCCATTTCAAAGCTTTCCACCAGGGGCGCAGAGATCCTGGGCATTCCGGGGGGCCGCCTGGTAGAAGGGACGCCTGCAGACCTGGCCATTGTGGATCCGGACGTTGAATATATTTTCCATGAAGCCCATATCCTTTCCAAAAGCAAAAACTCTCCATTTGTGGGTCACACCATGAAGGGGAAAACCCAACTGACCATGGTGGGAGGCAGAATTGTCTGGAGACAGGCCTAACATCCTGGTGGTGGATGACCAGAAAAGCATGCAGGAATTTCTGGAAATCATGCTGACCAAAGAAGGGTATCAGGTCACCACGGCCGAGGATGGGGAGGCGGTCCCCCCTTTGATGGCGCAGGAACATTTCGACCTCATCATCACCGATATTCGAATGAAAAACATCCATGGGATCGATGTGTTGAAAAATGTCAAAACAGTGAGCCCGGATACCATGGTCATCCTGATCTCCGCCTATGCCACCGCAGAGACTGCTGTGGAGGCCATGAAAGAGGGGGCTTTTGACTATATCCCCAAACCGTTCAAGGTCAATGATTTCAAAAGAATTGTGGCCGACGCCCTGAAATCAAAGGGCGGATCCTTCCAGGAAGAGGAACCGGCGGAAAGCGAGGCCCACTTTGGTCTACTTATCGGTGAAAGCCCTCAGATGAAACGGGTGCATGACTTGATTCGACGGGTCGCCAAAACCAAGAGCAATGTCCTCATTTCCGGGGAAAGCGGGACCGGCAAGGAACTGGTGGCCAAGGCCATACACCAGTTGAGTGAACGGCGGGACAAGCCCTTTGTGGTCATTAACTGTGCCGGCATTCCTGACAATTTGATTGAAAGCGAGCTTTTCGGTTACAGAAAAGGGGCCTTTACCGGCGCACTTACCGATAAGGAAGGATTTTTTGATGTGGCGGACGGCGGAACCGTGTTCCTGGATGAAGTGGGAGAACTCCCCCCGCTCATCCAGGTCAAGCTGCTGCGGGTCATTCAGGAAAAAACCTTTACGTGCGTGGGCGGGACCGAATCCAAGACCGTGGATGTCCGGTTCATTTCAGCCACCAACAAGGACCTCGAAAAGGAGGTCATGAAAAAAGGGTTCAGGGAAGACCTCTATTTTCGGCTTAATGTCATTCCCATTTCCATACCCCCACTGAGGAAAAGGGAGGGAGACCTCCGGCTTTTGGCTCCCCGTTTTTTGGAAAGATATTCCAGGGAACTGGGAAAAGACATTCGAAAGATCTCCGCCTATGCCATGGATATTCTGGAAAAATACGCTTTTCCCGGCAATGTGAGGGAGTTGGAGAACATTGTGGAGCGCAGTGTGGTCCTGGAAGCCTCCAACATCATCCTCCCGGAGAGCCTGGCCCTCGCAGGCTTAAGGGAAGAGGCCGAAACCCGAAAGCGGCGCCGTACGGATCTGGGCCCAGAGGGAATACAACTGGATGAGGTGATGGCGGAAAGTGAGCGGGACTATATCCTGCAGGCCCTGGAAATGACCCGGGGCTCTAAACAGCGGGCTGCAAAACTGCTGGGAGTCAGCCTCCGTTCCTTTCGATATCGACTGGAAAAATTGAATATTCCGGAGTAGAGGGTTCAAAGGTTCAAAGGTTCAAAGGTTCCGGGTTCATGGGTTGAGGGTTGAGGAGGGTCATGCTCGCCAAGGTCTTCAGTAGTGCGGTGATCGGCATCGATGCCTATGTGGTGGAGGTGGAAGTGGATATCGCCCGGGGTCTCCCTTCATTTTCCACCGTCGGCCTGCCCGAAGGAGCGGTCAGGGAGAGCAAGGAGCGGGTCAAGGCTGCCATTAAAAACGCCGGATATCACTTTCCATCCGATCGAATCACCGTAAACCTGGCGCCCGCAGACATCAAAAAAGAGGGCTCGGCATTTGATCTGCCCATGGCCCTGGGCATCCTGGGTGCCACTGCACTCTTTAGAAGAGAGGCCTATACAGATTGCATGTTTTTGGGTGAACTGGCCTTAGACGGCCTGATCCGGCCCATAAAAGGGGCCCTGCCCATGGCCATTACGGCCAAAAACCTGGGATTCAAGGGACTGTACCTCCCTGCGGAAAACGCCCCGGAAGCGGCCGTGGTGGAGGGGCTCGAAATCTATCCCGTGGAGAGCCTTTCCCAGGTGGTGGGGGCCCTCAGGGGTATTGGCCCCGTCACGCCCCTTGAAATCGACCTAAAGTCCCTGTTTCAAAAAGCCCGCTCTGAAGTCGATTTCAGGGATATTAAAGGCCAGGAAAACGCCAAGCGGGCCATGGAGATCTCAGCAGCCGGCGGACACAATCTTATCATGATCGGCCCGCCCGGTTCAGGCAAGACCATGCTGGCCAAACGGCTGCCCACTATCCTGCCGGATCTCAGCTTTGAGGAATCCCTGGAAACATCCAAAATATACAGCGTGTTGGGGCTCATGCCCAAAGGCCAGGGCCTCATCACCATCCGACCGTTCCAGGCCCCCCATCACACCATATCGGATGCCGGGCTCATCGGCGGGGGCCAGACCCCCAAACCCGGGCAGGTGAGTCTTTCCCATAATGGCGTGCTCTTCTTAGATGAACTCCCTGAATTCAGAAGAAATGTCCTGGAGGTCTTACGGCAGCCCATAGAAGACGGCCAGGTGACCATATCCCGCGCCAATTCCACGGTCTCCTATCCGGCCCAATTCATGCTGGTGGCGGCCATGAACCCTTGTCCCTGCGGGTTTTTGGGAGACAGCAAACGAGAGTGTACCTGCACCCATATCCAGATCCAGAGATACCGCTCCAAGATATCCGGCCCCCTTTTAGACCGGATCGACCTGCATCTCGATGTCCCCGCAGTCCCCTACCGGGACCTGGCATCGGTGAAGGACGGCCCGGATTCCTCAGAAATCCTGAACCGGGTGGTCAGGGCCAGGGCCATTCAGCAACAGCGGTTCGCCCGGGCCAACATCCATACCAACGCCCACATGAACAGCCGCCATATAAAACAGTCCTGCAAAATTGATCCGGAATCGAGCGCCCTTCTGGAAAAGGCCATGGACCGGTTCGGCCTGAGCGCCAGGGCCCATGCCCGCATCCTCAAGCTGGCCCGCACCATTGCGGATCTGGCCCAAAGCCGGGACATTCAGGCCCCGCACATCGCAGAGGCCATTCAATACCGCACCCTGGACCGCAAAGGGCTGAGATAACATCGCGTGCTATTTTATCGAGAGGTAACCATGTGGAGGTGATTTATGCTGGGACCCACGAAGGAGCACCATATTGAAGCCCGGTTCAAAGGGCCACCCGAAAAGATCCAGGAACTCGCACGTTTCGCAAGAACTCTCGGTCTGGACGAACCAGCTGGTTCTTTGCCATGGCGTGATCTGTTTATTGATTTCGAAGATGAACCTTCCTATAGCATTGCCCTCAAGGGTGCCCGGGGCAAAGAAGGCCTTACCCAGAAGGAACTGGCGCAAAAAACAGGCATTCCCCAAAGCCACATCTCTTCAATGGAAAATGGCAAGATGACGATCGGAAAAGAAAGAGCGAAACGGCTCGCGAAGGTGCTTCGGGTAAATTATAAAATCTTTCTCTAATATTGGTAGGTGTTAGGGTCGACGCTAACCTCTCACCCTCTTCCCTTCCGCCCTCAGACATCGGACCTCCGATCTCTGACGACTGACCTTCCTTCTCTTCGTTCTCTTCTGTAGGAAAACCAGAAAGTTATTTGATTATTTAAGGGTCCCTTATGTTTACGGCAGCACATCACCCCCTGACCCAGGAGACTTGGAAACTTACTTTCTGAGCAGCCCCTTTTCACATGTCATGTTCCAAGCCATATGGAAAACCACTGATTACAATTACTTACCAAAACTCATGCCGAAACCGTTCAAATCTTCGTATCATAACCCCTATTTTTCGTTTCCACAATGATTCAGGTTTTTTCATGGAAGGTACACTCCACAGAACATCTTCTGGAGTGGGTGGAAGATACGCGGGAGATCTGGGAGGATCGAGATGGGATATGAAAGTCAATATACAGGGAGAGGGTAGTTCAATTAGATTTTTTGGACGCGACCACAATGGCGATACGGAAGCAGAACGTTATATCGGGACGGCAAACCTTAACTTTGTTTCTCTTTAGTCAGGACCTTGTAGAAAAATATCCCCAAAATCCCAAAGGCAATTCCCGCAGCTATGAATACCTCAAGCATTATTTCTTCTCCTTCACCTTCATCAGAATTGCAGCCCCGAGGCATGTGAAAAAGACGCTGAATCCGAGGCCGACCAATGCCACACGCCAATCCGCTTTAAGTGCCGACTGTATGAAAACCCCGGCGAGAAACACAAGGGATATATTCAGAAAGTGCTTTCCGATCTCTTTCATACCACATCCCCAGATACAAGATAGTATACTACTATACTACGCCATGAAGTCACGAAAATTTTATCGGAAATTATCTGTTGTGTCAATCGTTTTAAAGTGGCATTGTGAGCCATCTCCTGTTCAGATGCGTCATTTGGATCCCTATCTTCCTTCATAATATCGGCAACTGATGAGGTAGCCAAGCGACTCGAATCCGGAGCCCCTGCGGTCAGTCAACGGCGCCGTGCGGTGGAGAAATTGATTGAAAAAAACATTCCCGTGGCCATCCGGATGGATCCCCTATTCCCACGGAGTATTGAAGGGTGTCCCGAATACCAGAGTCTTAAAGAGGATCTCCAGCCCCTCGTTTCCTGGGCCGCCCAAACCGGCGTCAGTTATGTGATCTCCTCCCCTCTCAAACTGGTGTATCGCAGAAACACCGTCTCCTGGTTCAACCGATCCATTATTGAGGGGTTTTCAGAGGTACGCCGCAATTACCGGCGAATGGCCCAGGACCTTCAAAAAAAACTCTTTTCCGATGCACAAGACCTGTGCCGGCACCATGGCCTGAGTCTGGAACACTGTTTTGACAACATCCTGAAGCGAAATGAAGGCTTTGTGACATGAGCACTTATTTAACCCAGTATTTTGCGATTGAGAGCCTCAACTCGTCGAAATTGGACGATATTTTGTACCTATATCTTCCAACGGAAATAGAGGTGTTCAAGAATACCAAATAAAAGGTGAGTGCCAAAAGAGGTCCGAACTGATATTTATCCAATATGCGAAACTTTTCAGTCTCTCTAAAGATTGAAATCCTCTGATCATAGTCAAAATTTTTTAAGATGCCGTTTTTCTGCATGAAGTGCTCATTGATATTTGCCTCCAAGGCGCAGACCGACATTATGAGTGTAGAGGACACAAAAGTTCGGATAGCTGAAAAAAATCGCCAAGATCCTGACCTAAATTCTCATTTTCAAGCGATTCAGCTTCCTTAGCGAACCTACATGCACTTTTTGCTATTAAGATTGGGTAGCCCATGTCTTGGCATTTGTGATGTACCAAATGGTAGTGCCTATTCCGCTGAAACCGGCCACTCTCAGCAATCGAAACCTGAAAGTATCCGGTTAACTCCCGAACTTTACAAACATCACTGGTCGTGTAATAATCTTTTTTCGGTAAATTAAGACTGTTAAGCGGAGGTTTTGGGAGCTTCAAAAAGGACGGGCTAACAGAAATATTAAACGAATCCAAAACGTTAGGAGTTCCAATAAATTGTGACCGTATCCCTGCGGCTTTCCGGGAGACAGCAAACAGGAATGCACCCGCACCTATGTTTAGATCCAGCGATACCGGGCCAAGCTCTCCGGACCCCTGCTGGATCGGATCGACCTGCATCTCGATGCCCTCGCCGTTCCGTACCGGGGCCTGGCCGCGGTGCATGAGGAGGGTTGTCCATGCGAATCCTTGTGGTGGAAGATGATGAAAAGATCGCCTCCTTTGTCTCCAAGGGATTGAAAGCGGCGGGCTATGCCGTGGATGTGGCCCCGGACGGGGTGGACGGCCTTCACCTGGGGTTGAACGAGCCCTATGATGTCCTGGTGGTGGATCTCATGCTGCCCGGGCTGGACGGCCTCTCTGTGATCGAGCGACTTCGGCAAAAAGGGATTCAGACCCCTGTGCTGATTCTCAGTGCCAAACGGAGTGTGGATGACCGGGTCAAGGGGCTTCAGATCGGCGGTGACGACTACCTGACCAAACCATTTTCCTTCTCCGAACTCCTGGCCCGCATCCAGGCCTTGATCCGGAGAGCCACCCGGACGCCGGAGCCTTCCACCCTTTCCGCCGGGGACCTGACCATGGATCTGCTGACCCGGGAGGTCGTGCGCGGCACAGAGACCATCCCCCTGCCCGCCCGTGAATTCGCCCTGCTGGAATATCTCCTGCGCAACCAGGGCCGGATCGTCTCCAAGACCATGATCCTGGAGCATGTGTACGATTACAGTTTCGACCCCCAGACCAATGTGGTGGATGTCCTGGTCCATCGGCTTCGAACCAAGATAGACAAACGCTTTGATCCAAAACTGATCCATACGGTCCGTGGCATGGGATATGTCCTCAAGACAGGGTAAAAAGGCGGGCATCACCTTCAGCATGAAGCTGAGTATCCTGTATGCCCTGTTTTTTACGGTCAGTGTGGTGGGCCTGTTCGGGGTGGCCTACTACCTGATTGAAGGGTTTGCTCAACAGCGGGAACGGGAAATCGTTCGGGATCGGATCGAGGAATACCGGGCCTGGTACGAAGAGGGGGGGCTGCAGGCCCTCAAGACCCGCTTTGAGCAACAGACCGACCGCTCCCCGGATATGTTCTTTGTGCGGGTGGTGGGGCCGTTGAACCAGGTCCTTTTTGTCCACATTCCGGACGAAGCCGAGGATCTTGACGCCGAAGAGCTAAGGACTTTCACCCCCACCCAAAAAAATTTATGGGTCTTTATCCAGGATCAGGCCCAAAAAAGCGCCTGGACCGTGGGCATGGCCCCGCTGCCGGGCAGGCTCACCCTGCAGGTGGGGAAAAGCGCCACCCGGGTCCGGGAGCTGTTGGCTTATTTTCAGCGGATTTTTCTGGCCTTTGTGGTACCCATACTCCTGTTGGCGGTTCTGGGGGGCGGTTTTTTGACTTTTCGGGCCATCCGTCCCATTCGGCGTCTGATCCAGACGGTTCGCCAAATTCTGAAAACCGGGGAAACGAGCATGCGGGTGGAAGAGCGGGCCGAACGGGGAGAGCTTAACCAATTGGTGAGCCTGTTCAACCAGATGCTGGACCAAAACCATACCCTTATTCAGGCCATGCACAATTCACTGGACAATGTGGCCCATGATCTGCGGACCCCCATGACCCGCCTGCGGGGCATTGCCGAACTGGCCCTTCAAAACCGAGACCAGGAGGCCTGTCAGGAGGCACTGGCCGACTGTCTCGAGGAATCCGAGCGGGTGTTGACCATGCTCAACACCCTTATGGATGTGGCCGAAGCGGAGACCGGGGTCATGCACCTGGAGCGAGTGACGGTCGGGGTTCCGGAGATGATTCAGCGGGTGGTGGACCTCTATGGGGTGGTGGCGGAAGAGAAGGGGGTCTTCATCAAGACCGATATCCCTCCCCACCTGGTTATTCAGGCCGATCCCACCCGTCTGGGGCAGGTGGTGGCCAATCTTGTGGACAATGCGCTCAAATACATCGGAGACGGTTCAATGATCCAGGTCTCTGCCCGGATCAGGGACCAGACCGCGATTATCTCGGTCATGGATGATGGACCGGGTATCGCCCCCAGGGATATCAACCGGATCTGGGACCGGCTTTATCGCGGGGATCACAGCCGGTCCAAACGGGGATTAGGTCTGGGATTGAGTTTTGTGAAGGCCATTGTAGAGGCCCATGGCGGGTCCGTGGACGTAAAAAGCCGGGTACACCAGGGGACCACTTTCAGCATTCACCTCCCCCTGTCCCTCAACAAAAGGAAAACGTAGATGTCGAATATACGCAATTTCAGCATCATCGCCCATATAGATCATGGAAAATCCACCCTGGCCGATCGTCTGATCCAGTTGAGCGGCCTGGTGGAAGCAAGGAAGTTCCGGGACCAGATCCTGGACAACATGGAGATCGAGCGGGAACGGGGGATTACCATAAAAAGCCAGGCCATTACCCTTCCCTATGTGGACCAGACCGGCCGTTCCTTTGCCCTCAACCTCATTGATACGCCCGGGCATGTGGACTTTTCCTATGAAGTCTCCAGGGCCTTGGCTTCCTGTGAAGGGGTCCTTCTCCTCATCGACGCTGCCCAGGGCGTGGAGGCCCAGACCCTGGCCAACCTGTATGCGGCCATGGAGCATGAGCTGGAGATTATTCCGGTTATCAATAAAATCGACCTGCCTGCTGCGGATATCGAACGGGTCAGGGAGGAAATAGAGATCGATCTGGGGTTGGATTCGGACACGGCCATCCTTTGCTCCGCCAAGGAAGGAACCGGCATCGAAGCAGTGTTTGAGGCCATTGTTCACCGCATCCCCGCCCCGGCCGATAAGCGGGAGGCGTCGCTCAGGGCCCTCATCTTTGACGCCCATTATGATCCGTTTCGCGGAACCATCGTAAGTTGCAGGGTTTTTGAGGGGTGTGTCCGCCCCGGGGATACCATACGGCTCATGAACAACAACGCCCGGTATAAGGTGGAAGAGGTGGGTATATTCCTCCTGGCCAAAGAATCCAAAAAGAAACTGTGTGCAGGAGAAGTGGGCTATATCATCTCCGGCATCAAGCGGGTCAGCGACACCCGCATCGGGGCCACCATTACCCTGGACACTGATCCCGCTCCCCATCCCCTGCCGGGATTCAGGGATATCAAGCCTGTGGTTTTCGCCTCCATCTACCCGGTCTCCTCGGACGACTATCGGGCCCTGGCCGATGCCCTGGAAAAGTATACCCTCAATGATGCGGCGCTGACTTATCAGAAGGATTCCTCCGCCGCATTGGGACTGGGGTTTCGCTGCGGGTTTTTGGGGCTTCTGCACCTTGAAATCGTGCAGGAGCGTCTGGAGCGGGAATTTGATCAGGCCATCGTCATGACCTCCCCCACCGTACAATACCAATTTCAGCTCACCACCGGCGAACGGGTCCTGGTGGACAACCCCTTATATTATCCGGATCCAACCACCATTTTGCAGGGATTTGAACCCTACATCCGGGCCAGCATCCTGCTTCCGGAACGGTATATGGGCGTGGTCATGGATCTGTGTTCGGAGCGGCGGGGGGTCAATGCCAGGTTCAGCTATCCCACGGTGGGACGGGTGGAGATCCGGTTTGACATGCCCCTGGGGGAAGTGGTGTATGATTTCTATGACCGGCTCAAAACCGTTACCCAAGGGTATGGCTCCTTTGATTACGATCTTCTGGACCACCGGGAAAGCGATCTGGTAAAACTGGATATCCTGCTGAACGGGGAGCGGGTGGACGCGTTGTCTCAAATTGTCCATCGCGACGGGGCCAGAGCGAGGGCCCTGCGGGTCTGCAACCGGTTGAAAGAAGAAATCCCCAGGCATCTGTTCAAAATCGCCGTTCAGGGGGCCGTAGGGGGCACCATCATTGCCCGGTCCACCATCGCGCCCTTCAGAAAAGATGTCACCGCCAAATGCTATGGCGGCGACATTACCCGAAAACGGAAGCTATTGGAAAAACAGAAGAAAGGAAAAAAACGGATGAAAATGGTGGGTGCCGTGTCCATCCCCCAGAGCGCCTTTGTTGCGGTTCTCAAATCGGAAAATGAATGACACATCTTCAACCCGGCGCCTGTTGAACCGACCCTCTGACCTCACAGACCACGGGGCTCATGGGTCCCCGCATGCCGGCCTTTACCTCCATATCCCTTTCTGCCGCCAAAAGTGCCCCTACTGCGATTTCTTTTCCGTCCCTTCCCCGACCCTGATCCGGCCATGGATAAAGGCCCTTTTAAAAGAGATCCCCTTATACAAAGACCCATTCGGACTGTTTGACACCCTCTATTTCGGGGGGGGCACCCCGAGTCTTTTGAGCATCCGGGACCTGGCAGAAATCATGACCCATCTTCACACCCACTTTCAGTTCAGCCCGGATACTGAAATCACCCTGGAGGCCAACCCCTGCGACCTGACGCCGGAGAAAATTCGAGGCCTCAGGGAACTGGGTGTGAATCGGATCAGCCTGGGGGTCCAGTCCTTTGACCCCCGGGCCCTGGTCTTTTTGGGGAGAACACACACCGTGGCGGATGCTGAAAACGCCATCCGGCGCCTGGAAACCGCCGGATTTGAAAACATTAGTATGGATCTCATTTACGGGTTCAGAGAACAATCCCTTCAAAACTGGACAAAGACCCTCCATCACGCCCTCGCTTTTGCCCCCGTCCATCTCTCCTGCTATCAGCTGACCGTTGGAAACCGGACCTATTTTGGAAAACTGCTGAAAACAGGTCGTTTTTCTCCCCTGAGTGAAGATACGGCCCGCGCCTATTTTCTGACCACTTCCCGGTTCCTGGAGGCAAAGGGCTACATTCATTACGAGATCTCCAGTTTTGCCCGCCATAAAAACCGCTATGCCCGGCATAACCACAAATACTGGACCCATGTTCCCTATCTGGGACTGGGCCCCTCGGCCCACTCTTTTCTAAACGGCAGGCGATGGTGGAATGTCCGATCCATCAGAAAATACATGGCCCTGCTCAAAAAAAATGAACAGCCGATACAGGGATGGGAAACCCTCAGCCAAGAACAATTGAGACTGGAGGCCATTGCCCTCGGTCTGAGGACCCGGCAGGGCGTGGACTCAGACTGGCTCGGATACAGCATGGAGACCCGGTCGCGCCTTTCCCGCCTTACGGACACCGGATTTCTTCAAATGGGCAATGGAAGGATTTTTCCCACCCCAAAAGGATTCCTGGTGGCCGATTATCTTCCTGCATACCTGTGCTGAATGCCCCCATATCATAACTCCACCCGCATCCCCCCTGTACAGTCCGCCCCCGCAAAGCGCACGGTCAAACCGATCACCCGCCCCGGGTCAAATGGATATCATTCCTTGACATTATCCGTATACATCCCTATTATACCTGCGACACCGTAGAGGTTTCAGTCTGGGAAGGATTTAGACTTGAATTTACTTGACATATTCAGCCCATCCATCGCGGCACGCTGTGCTTGTAAAGGGTATTTTTGCCGTAACATGAACATGTGCCGCCCCCATCTGAAATAGATGTCTTCCATAACCCCACCCATGGATTTTGATCTGCGTCAACTCGAAATCTTTCGCCAGGTGGTTGACCTGAAGAGCTTTTCCAAGGCCGCTGAAGTGGTATTTCTGGCCCAGGCATCGGTGAGCGAACGAATCGCCAACCTGGAAAATCTGGTGGGAACCAAACTCCTGGACCGACTGGGCCGGGAGGTGGTTCCCACCCGGGCCGGTGAAATTCTGTACAAACACGCCACCCTCCTTTTGGAGATGAAGCGCACCGCCTGCCTGGAAATGGAGGGCTTTCTGGGCATCCGGCAGGGTGAACTCATGGTGGGGGGAAGTACCATCCCCGGCGAATATATTCTTCCCGGGATCATCGGCCGGTTTGGGAAAAAACATCCTCGGGTGTGCATCACCCTGACCGTCGCCGACAGCAGAGAGATCGAACGACGGGTCCTGGACGGCGTATTTGAACTGGGTATTGTGGGCTCCAGGAGTTCAGACAAGCGATTTACACTTCACGAATTGTGGAAGGATGAACTAATCCTGGCCGTACCCGTCCATCATCGCTGGGCCAGAAAAGGGACGGTTCCCGTGGAAGCGCTTTATGAGGAGCCTTTCATATTGAGGGAACAAGGCTCAGGTACATTCAAAATGTTTCACCATTATCTTCAGGCAGCCGGATCCAAGGGGGTGGATGCCCTGAATCAGGTGGCTCGTTTCGGCACCTCCACTGCTGTCAAGGAGGGCATAAAGGCCGGGGTCGGAGTATCGGTTTTGTCTTCCAGGGCCGTGAATACCGAGGTCCAATGCGGCATACTCAAGGCCCTTAAAATACACCCCATGCCCATGGTTCGACACTTCTACCTGATCCGGGACAGGCGAAGAATCGCTTCCCCCCTGTGCCAGACCATGATCGATTATCTATTGAACTCGGCTTCAGGCCAGGAGAATAAAAAATGAAAGAGAAGATCATCGATTACCGGGGGGATTGCTGAAAGGCCTACTTAGACGTAAGTTTATGTCTCAGGATTATGCCCCCGGGCCACACGTTCGAGTTCATCGTGGAGAAAGAAAAACTGGAAAACATCAGGAAAGTGGTCTCCCATAACCAGGGGAAAGTGATTTCGGAAGCCTTCAAAAATGATGATATTCAGTTGAAGGTGGAAAAAGTCCCAGATGGGGAGCCCGCATTGAAATGATTCGGGACTGTTTCAGACCCATTTTCAAAAGATTGGAGCATTACCGGCTGGATCGCCACGTCTCCAGCCTGCTCATCGCCACCGTCATCGGCATTCTCAGCGGATACGGGGCCGTACTTTTCCGTTACGGCATCCAGGCGGCCCAATACGGGTTTTACCACAATACCCAAGACATCCTCACCTTTGCCGGTGAATTGCCCATCTATTATCTTTTGGGGATGCCCGCCTTAGGGGGACTGATCGTGGGGATACTGGTCCGATTCGGGGCCAGGGAGGCCAAAGGGCACGGGGTTCCAGAGGTCATGGAGGCTATCTCCCTTCGGAGCGGCATGATCCGAAAGCGGGTGGCGGCCGTCAAGATCCTGGCATCCGCCATATGTATCGGTTCCGGAGGATCCGTGGGTCGTGAAGGTCCCATTGTTCAAATCGGCTCCTCCATCGGATCCACTATGTCCCAGTTATTGAAGCTTCCCCGGCCTCAGCAAAAGACCATGGTGGGATGCGGGGCCGCGGCCGGCATTGCCGCCACCTTCAATGCCCCCATTGCCGGTGTGCTTTTTGCACTGGAGGTGCTGCTGGGTGATTTCGGGCTGGCCTCATTTTCCCCGGTGGTACTGTCGTCCGTGATGGCCACCACCATTTCGAGACACTATTTCGGAGATTTTCCCGCCTTTATCATTCCCCGCTACGAACTGACCTCTCTGTGGGAACTGGCTATCTATCCCTTCCTGGGGCTTCTGGCCGGGCTGGTGGCCATCCTGTTTGTGGTAGTGTTGTATAAATCCGAAGATCTTTTTGACGCCATCAAGATGCCGGAATGGTTGAAACCGGCCATGGGCGGTCTTTTCCTCGGTTTCATCCTCCTCAAATGGCCGGAGGTTTTCGGGGTGGGGTATGGTGCCATCAACCGGTCTTTGTTAAACGAAATGACAGGGGCCCTCCTCCTTTCCCTGATATTCATCAAGATCGCAGCCACCTCCATTACCCTGGGAACGGGCGGTTCCGGGGGGATCTTTGCGCCGTCGTTGTTTATCGGCGCCATGACCGGTGGATTTTTCGGATGGGTGGTCAATATTCTCTTCCCTTCCATGACGGCCTCACCCGCTGCCTACGCCATGGTGGGCATGGGCGCGGTGGTGGCGGGCACCACCCATGCCCCCATCACGGCCATCCTCATCCTATTTGAGATGACGGGCAACTACAAAATCATTCTCCCCATGATGATTACCTGCATTCTGAGCAGCGTAATCGCCTCATCCCTCAAAACCGGTTCCATCTATACCATTAAACTGCTCCGGCGGGGCGTGGATATCTCAGCGGGCCTGGAACAAAACATCCTAAGAAGGTTAAAGGTCAAACAGGTCATGAAGGAGGATATGGTCACGGTCCCCGAAAATATGGTCTTAATCGACCTGATCAACACCTTCAAAGCCAGAGACGTGTCCTACCTGCATATGGTCAATCCGGATCAAGAACTGACCGGCATCATTTCTTTCAGGGATATCCGCCCCCTGCTGGGAGAAGCAGATGTCCATTACCTGATCATCGCCAGGGATGTGGCCACCACGGATGTGGTTACGGTGGGGCCGGAGGATACGGTCCAGCTGGCATTACATGCCATGAGCGAGCGGGGCATCTCTCAGCTCCCGGTGGTAATGCAAGGCAATGGGAAAAAGGTCATCGCCACCCTCAGGGAAAAGGATGTCATGGCCGCCTATGACACCGCAGTGGTCCGACGTGAAATCGAAGAGAGCTGAAAGGATTGTTGATGGGCGATTGTGGGTTGAAAAACCTCTCAACGGACCGGGCTGCCGGGTTCTGTGGTTGAATCCGGGACCAGCAGGTGAAATCCGGATGCGTCTTCGGCGGCCAGGACCATGCCGTGAGACTCAATCCCCATGAGGGTCACCGGTTTGAGATTGGCCACCACCAGGACCTGCATGCCCACAAGATCGGCTTCTTCATAATGCCCCTTTATCCCGGCCACCACGGTCCTGAGCTCTCCCATATCCACGGTCAGCTTCATGAGTTTTTTGGACCCTGAAACGGGTTCGACCGCCTTGATGGTGCCTGCCCGGAGATCCACTTTCTGGAAATCTTCAAAGGAGATGAGGGATTTAGGGGCCTTAAGACCATCTTCTGTGTACGGTGAGGACGCCTTTTGAAGTGAGGGAACCTGATCCTTGGACAATTCCTCGGGCTGTTTAATACGGGGGAACAGGGCCGGTGCCTTGGTGATCTTCCGGCCCGGCCTTTCACTCCCCCACTGGCTCAATCCCTCCAGGGTCACGGCCTCGCCGGTGGCCTCCAGCCCCAACTGGGATTGCAGCTTCTCTGCTGAACCCGGAATAAAAGGCCACAAAAGACCCGCAACAATACGAAGGGTTTCAAAGATATGGGTGATGACCGTGGACAACCGCTGTGGGTCGGATTTGGCCAGCACCCACGGTGCGGTGGTGTCGATATACTTATTCACCCGGTTGATCACGTCCCACACGGCGATCAGGGCCTTGTGCAGGGCCAGTTTTTCCATCAATGCGGAATAGGTATCGATCACGCTCAGGGCGCTTCGCTTCAATTGGTCATCCGCCTCATGGGACGGTCCGGGTTCGGGGATCTCCCCTTGGAAATATTTGTGGATCATGGTGAGACTGCGACTGACCAGATTGCCCAGATCATTGGCCAGATCCGAATTAATGCGGGCGATCAGGGCCGCTTCGCTAAATTCGGAATCCAGCCCGAAGACCATCTCCCGCAGCAGGAAATATCGAAACCCGTCCAGGCCATGGATATCCACCAGCTCAAGCGGCCGGACCACATTGCCCACGCTCTTGGACATCTTTCCTTCATTGACGTTCCAATACCCGTGCACATTAAGGTGCTGATAGGGCTCCATGCCCGCCGATTTGATCATGCAGGGCCAATAAATCCCGTGCGGTTTCAGGATATCCTTGGCAATCATGTGTTGAGCCACCGGCCAGAATGTGTGGAAATCCTTTCCCTCCGGGTATCCCAGGGCGGACACATAGTTAATCAGGGCGTCAAACCATACATAGGTGACGAAGTTGTCATCAAAAGGAAGGGTAATCCCCCACGTAAGACGCGACTTGGGCCGGGAAATACACAGGTCTTCCAAGGGCTCTGACAGAAAGGACAGGACTTCATTTTTATATCGTTCAGGCCGGATAAAATCCGGGTTCTGGTGGATATGGTCGATGAGCCAGCCCTGGTATTTGCTCATGCGAAAAAAATAATTGGCCTCCTTGATGACCTCCGGGGCCTTCTGATGATCGGGGCACTTTCCGTCCACCAGTTCCCGCTCGGTATAGAACCGTTCGCACCCGAAACAATACAGCCCCTCATATTCGCTGAAATAGATATCCCCCCGTTCCTTTACCCGGTTAAGAATATACTGCACCGTCTCCTGATGGGCCTGATCCGTGGTCCGGATAAACCGGGTGTGGGATATGTTCAATCTGGGCCACAGATCCCTGAACATCCGGCTGATGCGGTCCGCATAGGCCTTGGGCGATTCCTGACACGCAGCCGCGGCAGCGGCGATCTTGTCCCCATGCTCATCCGTACCGGTCAGAAAGAGGGTCTCCATTCCTAAAAGCCGGTGGAACCGGTTCAGCACATCCGCCACAATGGTGGTATAGGCGTGTCCGATATGCGGCTCTGCGTTTACATAATAAATGGGTGTGGTGATATAGTATTTTTCAGCCACGGGTTTCAGTGGTTACTCCTTTTCTGTGTTCTTTTTTTCCTGGTGGGTCCCGGTTTGACCTCCCCGAATTTGCGGTCCAGCTCGTGGGCCTGCACCTCCATTTCAATCCCGGAATCCATTAACACGGTCAATGATTCCCTTAAAACGTTTTGGCGGATAACCTTCCCCTGCCCTTCACGGGTCTTGACCCTTTTACCCACCTTGGGGAGTCGTTTTCTCACCCGGTCATAATAGGCATGCTCAAAGGTCAGGCAGCACATGAGGCGTCCGCACATTCCGGATATCTTACTGGGATTTAGTGAAATATTCTGGTTTTTGGCCATCTTGATGGTCACCGGATCGAAATTTTTCAAAAAAGAGGCACAGCACTGGATCCGGCCGCAGTTGCCCATACCCCCCACCATTTTGGCCTGATGACGGACACCGATCTGCCTCATCTCTATCCGATTCTTGAATTTCCCTACCAGGTCCTTCACCAGTTCTCGAAAGTCCACCCGGCCATCCGCCGTAAAATAGACCAAAATCTTGCTCCCGTCAAAGCGCCGCTCCACCGACACCAGGCGCATGGGGATACGCCGCTCCTTTACTCGCTGATAGCAGTAGGTGTACACACTTTCTTCCAGGGTGCACCCTTTCTCAAATCTTTCCACTTCCTCTTCGGTGGCCAGGCGAAAAATCTTCTGTAGTTTCCGGTTGAGGCCATTGAGCGGACGGGCCTGAGGTTCGGTACAAACACACCCTATGGCAGGTCCCTCATCAGTGACCACCATGACCTTGTCCCCCTTGCTGAGCACGAAATGGCCTGAGTCAAAGTCATACACCTTGCCGTGGTCTTTGAATTGAATACCCACAATTTTATTCATGTTACCATTCTCCTGCAGGGATGCAGCAGCACAACAGGGTAGCAGGTTCGATCCCTGCACCCCATCCATGAATCCATATCAAACATCCCCAAAATCAGCCCGTTAATGCAAATCGCCTGAGGTCCAGGACCGTATTCTCCATAACCAGGGCAGGATTTCGCATCCGCCGCAAGTCATTTAGGGCCCGGTCAAGGGCAAAAAGCGCCTTGATGAGGCCCTCTATCTCAAAGTTTGCGGCAAGGGATTTCAACTGATCCATAAAATCCCGGTTGACGATCAACTGCTGAGACCCGCCCACCCGGATCAGCAGAAGGTCTCTGAACCAGGTTTCCCAGGTATCCAGCATATCCATCAACCCGGTTTCACCGGTATCTGAAGACCGAAGCCCCCATCGGTTTTTCCCCTCCGTGGAGGTCACCGCCATATCCAGGACTTCCGCCTTTGAGGACGTAAACAACTTCCTCAAGCTTGCCAGCCATTCCCCTCTCTTTTTCAAAAAATCACTTTCCAGCATCTTGAGAGCCACCCCCAGGCTCCCCTCTGAGGCCCGGGACAAGATGGCGGCCTGCTTCTTTTCCATTCTCTTTTCCGTGACCAGCCAGTCGGCCATCTGCGCCACGGGGAGGGGTTGAAATGCCACCCGCTGACAGCGGGACACAATGGTCGGCAACAGGTCAAACGGTTCCGTGGTGGTAAGGACCAGAATGTTCTGTGGGGGGGGTTCCTCCAGCGTCTTCAGAAAAGCATTGGCCGCTTCCCCTGTCATTCTTACGGCCTCATGGATCACCGACACCCGGTATTGGCCGGTCACCGGTGGAAAGCTCAGCTTGCGGTCCAGTTCCCGCACCTGCTCGATCCGGATATTCTGCCCTTCCGGCTTGATGGACAGAAAGTCCGGGAAATTCCCGCCCCTAATCTGATGGCAGACAGGGCATCGGCCGCACCCATCAAAATCAACAGGATCATGACAGTTCAGGGCCACGGTCAATGCCTTGGCTGTGCTGGTCTTCCCGATTCCGGGAATGCCGGTAAACAGATATCCGTGGGGTATCCGCTTTCTGGAAATTACACTTTTCAGAAAATCCTTGGCACTACTCTGATCAATGATCTGCGAGAAAAACATGAA
>JAWLET010000001.1:28805-52114 GCA_041685955.1 Desulfobacteraceae bacterium
AAAGGAGAACTTTCCATGCCCGAAAAGACGGGTTTGCTCATGGCATCAGGGGTCGAATTTTTGTAAAAATCACCGTCTCCAGCTCGTCCTCGCTCAGAGTGCCATCCACCACCACAAAACGCCCCGCCTCCGCACCGGCCATGCGCATATACCCCGCTTTGACCCGGTGGTGGAATGCCAGTTGCTCCCTTTCGAACCGATCCTGCCCCTCCTGTTGTTCGGTTTGGGTCCGTTCCAGGGCCCGCTTCAACCCTACCTCCACCGGGCAGTCCAGGAGCACGGTCACATCGGGCTTCAGGCCGGTTGAAGCCAGTTTATTGAGCGATCCAATCATATGGATGTCCAGCCCCCTGGCATAGCCCTGATAAGCGGTGGTGGCATCGAAAAACCGATCACATATCACCCACTTACCCTCCTTAAGCGCGGGTTTTATCACCTCCTCCACATGAAGCGCCCGGTCTGCTTCATACAGGAGGAGTTCTGCCAGGGGGAGCAAATGCTCATTTTGAACATCCAGAAGCATGTCCCGGATCTTCCCGCCCAAAGGGGTACCGCCCGGTTCCAGGGTAAGAATGCATTCTACACCCCATTTCTGGAGATGATCCACCAGCCGCCTGGCCTGAGTAGATTTGCCACACCCTTCAATCCCTTCAAAGGTTATGAACACGTCCGACCCCGCACTCGTCCCCGGTTACAGGCCTTGACACACTTCCTCCAGGGCAGCGGCCATGGCCTCATCTTCCTTTTTGATATCTTCCAGGGTCTTCCCTCTTATGGTGGCCGGCCGTTCTTCCAGACCGTATTTCCATTTGAGGAACTGCTCCCCGGTGTTCCGATACAGGGCATAGATGAGCAGATCGTAGTCGTCCTTGGCCAGATCCCCTATCTGGGCCCTGGCATGGTCCAGTTCGGGTTCCAGATAGTCGGCGGCCCGCCCGGTCACAGGCGTTTCGCCCCGCTTGTACCCCTTGAGCACCTTTTTCTGGATCTCCGGATCAATGGGTATGGGGGTTTTTCCGTACAGCCCGTACACCAGGTCCTTGACCTCATTGGTGACCATTTTGTATCGGCCGAAGAGAACATTCAATACCGCCTGCACCCCTACAATCTGGCTGGTAGGGGTCACCAAAGGCGGCATCCCCAGTTCCCGCCGGGTCACCGCCACTTCCTTGTATACCTCGGGGAGCCGGTCCAGGGCCTTGGCCTCGGTGAGCTGGCTCACCAAATTGGAGATCATGCCGCCCGGAACCTGATGGGCCAGCACGCTGGTATCAATGACGGCCATCCGGTTTTTGGCCAGAAAATCCCTGTACTTGGGCGCAATGGTCTCTAAATAATCGCCCATCTCCAGCAACAGGCTCAGATCCAGTCCCGTATCCCTGGTGGTTTCAAAGAGGGTGGCCACAATGGGCTCCACGGCCGGCTGGGAGGTCCTCAATCCAAACGGCGCCAGGCAGGTATCCACGATATCCACACCCGCCTTGATGGCCTCGAGATACACCATGGAGGCCATTCCACTGGTATAGTGGGTGTGAAGGTGCACCGGGATGGTGATCTCTTTTTTGAGTTCATTGATAATCTTGGCAATATCAAACGGGGCCATGATCCCGGCCATATCCTTCAAGCACAGAGTGTCCGCCCCCATGTCCTGGATTTCCTTGGCCTTATCCTTGTAATACTGAAGGTTGAATACATCCCCTCCCATCCGTCGCTCGGTCAGGGAATAGCAGATGGTCCCCTGAAAATGCTTGCCATTGGCCTTGATCCGTTCCACCACGGTTTTGAAATTCCTAAAATCGTTCAGGGCGTCAAAGACCCGGAAGACATCCATACCCGCCTCGCAGGTCTTGTCCACGAACAGCCGGGCCACATCATCAGCATAATTGCGATACCCCACCAGGTTCTGCCCCCGCAACAGCATGGAAAAGGGCGTATTTTTGATATACTGTTTGAGTGTCTTTATCCGATCAAATGGATCTTCTCCCAAAAAACGGTGCATGGAATCAAAGGTGGCGCCGCCCCACACCTCCATGGCCCAGAATCCCACGCTGTCCATCTTCTCCGCAATGGGGAGCATATCCTCGGTTCGCATTCGTGTGGCCAACAGGGATTGATGCGCATCCCTGAAGGTGTTGTCTTGAATCTTAACCGGGTTCTTCGGCCCCTCTTCCAAATAGGCGTCCATGTCCAAACCTCCCTTTCCTGACTTCGGTCCATTATTAACACTCCGCAACCCTCTTATATTGAAATTATCATTTCGGTACCATGCGGTCCTGCATGGGAACAGGACCCCGGTACTGAGTAGAAAAATATAGAGGAAAGGACAACCAGCGGTCAAGTGAATTCACCCTTAAGCCGGCCTAAAACAAAACAGTCTTGTCCTGCCCGGCCAAATGGCCTAAGATAATGGCGATGCATGACAGGTCATCAGGGAGGACGTTTATATCTTGCACCCATCAGCGCCCGAAAATACCGGTCCCAAAGTTTTCACGGTTACAGAACTGACCGAGGCCATCTCCAGTCTTCTGGAAGCGCGTTTCGACTTTATCTGGCTTGAAGGCGAAATATCCAATTTCCGGGCTCCGGTCTCGGGGCATTATTATATGGTGATAAAGGATCAAAAGTCCCAGATCCGGGCTGTGATGTTTCGGCTTCAGGCCCGTTACCTGAAATTTGTTCCGGAAGACGGCATGCGGGTGGTGACCCGGGGTCGAATCAGCGTGTACGCCCCCAGGGGGGAATATCAAATCGTCCTGGATTACCTTGAGCCCCTGGGCGTCGGGGCCCTGGCCCTGGCCTTTGAACAGGCCAAGCAGAAACTGGCGGCCCTGGGGCTCTTTGATCAGGACCTCAAAAAGCCGCTGCCGTTTCTGCCCAAAAGGGTCGCCGTAATCACCTCTCCCACCGGTGCGGCCATCCGTGATTTTTTAAAGGTCATTCACAGACGGTTTGCCAATATACAGATCATAGTGGTCCCGGTCAGGGTCCAGGGGGAGGAGGCGTGTTCCGACATGGTGGAGGCCCTTGCGTTGACCAATCGTGAACTAAACGTGGACGTCATCGTCCTGACCCGGGGCGGAGGCTCCCTGGAAGATCTCTGGGGGTATAACCAGGAAGCCCTGGCCCATGCCATCCGGGATTCCAAAATCCCGGTGGTCTCAGCGGTGGGGCACGAAATAGACCTGACCATTTCAGACCTGGCAGCCGATTTCAGGGCCCCCACCCCTTCGGCGGCCGCCGAACTCCTGGTGGCGGAGAAGGAGGGGTTGAGCCGTCGGCTGGCGGAATTAAGAGACCGGCTGGTTTCCCGGGTCAGCGTGACCCTCAGATCCCACACGGATCGGCTCAATGGCCTTGTATCCAGGATCCAGGATCCCAAAAAGCGGCTCCAAGACCTGTGGATCCGCTTGGATGAGAGACACCAAAGACTCGTCCGGGCCATGGGGTTGACGTTCAAGGATCGCCGCCAAAGGCTGGAGCAGGAAATCCGAACTCTTCGACGCTATGCCCCCTCAACCCTGGTGTCATCCATGAGGCAACAGCGCGATTTTCACGAAGCCGCTCTCATTCGGGCCATGAACGGGCGGCTCAAAGACATGCAGCGGAATCGGGCCTTTCTGGAAAAACGCCTGACGGATCTAAGCCCCCTGTCCATTTTAAAACGAGGGTACAGCATCACCCGAAAGCTGCCTGAACACCGGGTGCTCAAACAGGCGTCCGGGGTTAAGGAAGGGGATCGGGTCCAGATCCTGTTGGGAGAAGGCGCCTTAGGATGCCGGGTGGAGACAGTGGAGGATTGATGGGTATCTCGACTCGATGCAGTCTTCGGTCGCAATCGAAACGTCTCACCCAAAAGTTTTAAAAAATACATTTTGCAGGGTCTTTCTTTGCGAGCTTTGCGCCTGCGCGAATAATAAAACCGCTGAACCTTTGAACCTTACCACCCCATGGCTGCACCCTTACACCTGATCGTATCCTCTGATACCCGCATCCGGGGACGACTTCCCTTTGACGTGTGGCAGTATCTTAAAAAGAGGCTGACCTTCACCAATCCCGCCTGGATTGAAAATGAAAAATACGGCTACTGGCAGGGGAGCACCCCTAAGACCCTTTCTTATATAAGGCGAGAGGATAAGGGCCTTACATCGGTCATTCCCCGCGGTTTCACCGGCCAGCTCCTCAAGTGCCTGGGGTACCACGGACTGAAATATACCCTTGAGGACCAGACCCGGCGCCTTCCCGGTGCTTCCTTCACCTTTACCAAAACGCTGCATCCGTTTCAGCAGCAAGCCGTGGACACTCTTCTCAAAAAGCGTTTCGGGGTCCTGGATTCCCCCACCGGCTCGGGCAAGACCGTTATGGGTCTCTACCTGATCGCCCGGCGTCAACAGCCGGCCCTGGTGATTTGCCACACAAAGGAATTGCTGTATCAGTGGAGAGACCGGGCCGCAGAATTTTTAGACCTGCCGTCCCATGAAATCGGGCTCGTCGGGGACGGGAAAAAGACCATAGGCGACCGATTGACCGTGGGGATCGTAAACAGCGTCCACAAATTGTCGGATACCCTTCGGGAGCAGGTGGGGCACGTGATCGTGGACGAATGTCACCGGGCGCCCTCCAAGACCTTTACCGAGGCCGTGAGCACCTTTGACAGCCGGTTCATGCTGGGATTGTCGGCAACCCCCTACCGCAGGGACGGGTTAAGCAGGTTAATCTATTTTTTTATCGGCGACCCGGTGTACAGCATCGCCCCCCAAACCCTGCAACACCTTAGAAGGATCATGACGCCCAGGCTGAGGATCAGGGAAACCGCCTTTGACTATGCCTACCAGGACGATTATCAAGAGATGATCAAACATCTGACCGCGGACCCCCGGCGGAACAGCCTGATCGTATCCGACATCCTCAAGGCCACCCAGGGGGCCGGTATGTCACTGGTCATCAGCGATCGCAAGGAGCATTGCGCGGCCCTGTACTATCTATTAAGAGAACACCGGTCCATCCGGCTTCTGACCGGGGATACCCCCAGTAAACAAAGGCATCAGATCATTGAAGCGCTCAACCGCGGTAAGGTGCAGATTCTGATCGCCACCGCCCAATTGATCGGCGAAGGATTTGATCTCAAGGCATTGTCCAATATATTCCTGGCCACTCCCATATCCTTTACCGGCAGGGTAAAGCAGTATGTGGGGCGGATTTTGAGGACATCAGAGGAAAAACAGGAGGCCGTCATCTACGATTACCTGGACCCACCAGGGGTTTTGCAGGCCAGCTTCAAATCCAGGACCCGTGCCTACCGGGAACTGGGAATCGAGTAACATCATGCCGGGGGAACAACATATGGGGTCGAGCCCTACGTCCCCTCCGAGGCCACATGGGTCTTCAATTTGCCCAGTTCCACCAGTGCGTCCAACGGGGTCATGGAATCTATATTCAAGCGGCGGATCCACTGCCTCAACTCCCGATCCCGGGCGCCGAACAGATCCAGTTGCACCATAGCCTCATCTGTTTTCTGCGAAGCCACATGGGCCATACGGACCATTCCGGTTTCATCCGCGGTTTCCCCTTCCAGGTTGTTCAGAATCTCCATGGCCCGCCTGATCACCGCTTCGGGCAGGCCCGCGATCCGGGCCACCTGAATTCCATAACTCCGACTGGTCCCCCCCGGTACCAGCTTTCTTAAAAAAACGATCTGGTCATTCCACTCCCTGACAGCGATATTGAAATTCTTCACCCGTGGTTTGCTGGCCACCAGTTCCGTCAATTCATGGTAATGGGTGGCAAAGAGGGTCCGCACCCCTTTCCCCTCCTTGTCATGCAGGGCTTCCGCCACGGCCCAGGCAATGCTCAGGCCGTCGTAGGTACTGGTCCCCCGGCCGATCTCGTCCAAAACCACTAAGCTTTTGGGCGATGCGTGGCGGAGGATATTGGCGGTTTCGTTCATTTCCACCATGAAGGTGCTTTGTCCCCTGGCCAGGTCGTCAGAGGCGCCGACCCGGGTAAAGATGCGGTCCACGATCCCGATCACGGCCTGTGATGCAGGGACGAAACTCCCCATCTGGGCCATCAGTACGGTTAACGCCGTCTGCCTGAGGATGGTGGATTTCCCCGCCATATTGGGCCCGGTAATGATCATCAGCTGCTGCTTTTCCGAATCCAGTTGGATATCATTGGGCACAAAATCCTCATTTTTCACACTCAACTCCACCACTGGATGTCGGCCGTCTCGAATTTCCAAATCCGCGCTTTCCTCCATGTGGGGAGAGCTATACTCATTGATCTCCGCGGCTTCCGCCAGGCCTGCAAGCACATCGATCCGCGATACAAAATCAGCCGTCTCTTTGATGCGGCGGTTTTCCCCTGCGACCTGTTCCCGGACCCGCTCAAATATCTCATGCTCCAGCTGGACCCTTTTTTCTTCGGCCCCCAGGACCTCCCCCTCCTTGGCCTTCAGGGCCTCGGTGATGTACCGCTCCCCGTTTACCAGGGTCTGCTTCCGGATATAATCGGAAGGCACCAGATGCAGGTTCGGTTTGGAAACCTCTATATAATAGCCGAAGACCTTATTAAATCCCACTTTAAGACTGGAAATCCCGGTTCGTTTTTTTTCTGTGGATGCGAACTCAGATATCCAGCTCTTCCCCCCCCGGCTTACGGCAATCAACCGATCGAGGGTTTCGTCATAGCCTTCTTTGATGATTCCCCCTTCTTTCAGTGTGGTCGGAGGATCGTCATGGATGGCCTCATGAATCAACACGGCCACATCTTCCAACGTATCCAGCCGGGCCACGATGTCTGTCAGCAGACTGCTGGGGGTGTCCTCCAGCGCTTTTTGAATCAAGGGGAGCCTCAGAACAGAGGTCTTGAGGGCCAGCAGATCCCGTGCATTGGCCCGCCTCAGGGCGATCCGGCCGTTCAGTCGTCCAATATCATACACCTCCTTGAGCATCTCCCTCACATCTGCTCTTTTGTCATGGGCCTCCTTGAAACAGGCCACCGCGGCGAGACGCTCCCGGATCCTGTCCAGGTTGACCAGGGGATAGGTAATCCAATGTTTCAACAACCGGCTTCCCATGGGCGTAACACTCTTGTCCAGGATATGAAACAACGAACCCTTTACAGATTGACGTCGCATGGTTCGGAGGAGTTCCAGGTGATAGACAGTGGGCTCGTCCAAGGCCATAAAGTCTCCCACCTGATAACTGACAATCTCTTTAATGTGAGGGGGGAGTCTTTTCTGTGTTTCCCGCACATAATACACCAGGGCGCCGGCGGCAATGATCCCCTGGGACATGTCCTGGCACCCGAAACCGGTTAGGGACCCCACTTCCAGCTGCTCCTTGAGCAGGGCTTCGGCCTCGGACGGCGCAAAGGACTCGGATGTCAGGACCTCTATGCGGTAGGGGGACAGGGTTTCATTATGGACCAGGGGATCGTTTTGGGGGATCAGGAGTTCGGCCGGGTTGATTCTTCCCACTTCATCTGAGAGCTGTTCAACCGCCTGCACCTCTGTAACCCTGAAATCTCCTGTGGAGAGATCCACATGGGCCAATCCATACCTGCCATGCCCACTGGACAGGGCGGCCATATACAGGTTTTCCGGCTGGGCGCCATCCTGCTCGTCCACCACTGATCCGGGGGTCACCAGCCTGACCACCTCTCTTTTTACCACCCCCTTGCTGGATTTGGGATCCCCGGTCTGCTCACAGATAGCCACTTTACAGCCGTTTTTTACCAGCTTTCCGATATAGGCCCTGCTGGCGTGATAGGGGATACCACACATGGGGACTTTTCGGCCGTTCAGGGTCCCCCTGGCGGTGAGGGTAATCCCCAAAATTTTAGAGGCAACCTGGGCGTCATCAAAAAACATCTCGTAGAAATCGCCCATCCTGAAAAATAAAATGGCATCAGGGAATTCATCCTTGATGCCCTTATACTGTCTGAGCATGGGGGTCATTTGGGTCATGGTATCATGATTGAGAAACCAGGGGCTGGACCGTGGCGCCTGAAGCGTCTATCAAACTGATGGTATCCCATCGGTTACACTGGGGGCATTTCCACTTGAGCTCGGTGGGTTCAAAACCGCACTGGGTGCATTTGAATCTCAGATAGGGCATGTCGAGCCGTTCTATGATATCCTTATAATCGGCCATTACCGCATCCTGGTTTCCTCGTCTTAAAAGGATGTTTCCCTTAAACCGCCGGGCTTTCCAAAAGCATGGGTCTGCTTCAAGGGCGCTGTTGATCTCCCGCAAAGCCCCCTCCACGTCATTTTCATTATACAGGTACCGGGCCAGGGCCATATGGGTAAAGGGATCAGAGTTGGCATGTGCGCATTCCTTGAGGAAATCCTCCACCGGTTTGAGATTTTCCATTTTGGCGTAGGCCCCTTCGAGCCGGCCATAGGCCAGAAATGTAAACTGGGGAATGGTCTCCACCACCCGCTTCCAGGTGGCAATGGCCTTTTTGTATTCCTGTTTTTCAAAAAAGAGATCGCCCAAATGCAGATAGGCGTCCACACAATATCGATGGGTATGAATGGCCTTCTCAAACAGGGATCTGGCCTTGCCCAAATCTCCATTTTCCTGACAGCGCTTCCCCTTTTCCACCAGGTGGTGGGCCAGGATATGCCGGTAATCCTTTTTTGTCAGTTGACCGATCTTCTTTTGGATGAGGTATGCATTATCCCAGTCCTTGAGTTCCTCATAGATCTTTTCCAGGGCTTCCAGGGTAGGCAGATCAGTAGGGTTCTTTTGAGCCACCTTCAAAAAGGTCTTTAATGCCCGATTGAGAAACCCTCCCTTGTGGTAGTCCATCCCGAGATCATAGAGGGCCCTGAGCTTTATCTGGGGATCGATATTGGGCCTGTGAATTATACTCTCTCGAATCCGGATGGCCCGGTCGATGTCTCCCTTGGAACGGTACAGATTCCCCAGGGCCACATAGGTTTCTATGGTATCGGAATTGACCTGAACCGACTTGGTGAATTCTTCAATAGCCTGGTCATGATCGTTGGAAAGGAGGTACTGTATCCCTTTAAAGAAAGAGGGATCTTCTCGTTTGATGGACGATTTCCCCTTATCCTTTTGGGCCCGCCGCAGACACAACCCTACCCCCACTCCGATCAAAAGGGCCAGAATCGCGACCCATGCCAGGTGTAGGGTGCCCAGTTCCTGGAACCATTGGCCTAGCGTATTCAACAAGGGATCCTCCCCAGATAGCGCACACCCCGTGCGCGTTGCATCCACAGGTACATCCGATCCAGCGTCTTCCCTTCAAGGATCCCCAAAGCCATCATGCAGAGACATCCGAACAAAAGACGCCAGGATCAAAACTGCAGCTTTCAGGACGTTTCATCAGGCATTCACAGAAGGCTGATCTGAGTCAACATTTTCAGCGGTGACCGGCAGATTTCTCAGGGAATTCAGTTCCTTTTCCTTTTCCTCCACATCGCGTCTCAGACGTTTGATCTGCCGTTTGAAATTCAACCGCTCAGAGATGCCGTACAACCAAGTGGCCACCACACCGATCAGAAAGGTGATAACTGCGATGAGAAAAACCGGCAATCCCGATGATTCACCCTGGAGAAAGATAAGATTGACCTTGAAATTGATGGGGGTCGAAAGTGCCTGGTAATTCTGGACCGCCAGAATCACCACAAGGAGTAAAAACAGAATCACTATAATCCCTTTTACATGTTTCATTCCTCACCTCCATGATGGTTAAACTTTTCGAAATGCGGCAACAATTTGCGATACGTCTCCCTAATATGTTCAGGAATTACCCTTACCTCCCCTAACACCGTCATGTAGTTGTGATCGCCCTCCCATCGAGGCACAATATGAAAATGCATGTGTTCCTCCACACCGGCACCCGCTACTTTCCCCATATTCAGCCCCACGTTGAAGCCTTCCGGCCGCATCTGGGTTTTCAGGATTTCCACGGCGTTTCGAACCATCCAGAGCAGATCCTGCATTTCTTCATCGGACAACATGGCCAGTTCAGACACATGCCTGACCGGTGCTACCAAGAGATGTCCGTTGATATAGGGGAACCGATTCATGATGACCATGGTCAGCCGCCCCACACAGAGAATCAACCGCTCCCGGTCCTGGCTGCGGTTCTCACCCGGGCAGAAAATACATCCGGCCGCCTTCTGATCTGAGAGAATATATTCCATTCGCCACGGCGCCCATAAGACTTGCATATTCCCCTCCTTCAAATGGGAATGATTTCCGCCTGGATGGTATCCCCGAGTTCCAGAACACCAAGGGAATGTTGCCCCGAAAAACTGAACCCGGTCGCAGTTCCGGGATTGAACAAGAGGATCCCCGCTCTCATCTCATTGAAGGCACGATGGGAGTGGCCGTAAATCAGCACATCCACATTCCGGAACATGGGCAGAATCCGATCCTCCAGGCCCTCCGGCTGTCCCCAACCATGAACAATGCCCAGGGTATGCCCTGCGAGGTGAATCACCTTTTTCTCAGGCAACCGATCCTTGACTTCCACAGGATCCATGTTGCCGCGAACACCGTAAAACGCCTTTTTTTCTAAAAAGTCGATGATGTCGGGAGAGACCACGTCCCCTGCATGGATGATAACATCCTTGTCCGCCAGGTAATCCTCATAGATTTGCCTGAATTCTCCGGTCACCTCCCGCAGGTGCGTATCCGATATGACCCCTATCCTCATCTTTGTCCATCCTTCAGGCCGCCCGCTACAGTCCGGTAAAATATTAAATAAGTATACCAGCCCCCACAAAAAAAACAAGGCATAATCTTGCCCGGCGGCAAAATGGGCATGGTTCACCCGGGCCCGTGACGAGGCCCTGCAAACCATGTGAATCATATGGATTGACCGGGGGCGCTGTTTTTTGTAAAAACAGGTGATCAGAATTTTAGAACAGATTTTTCGGAGGACTATCCATGCCTATATATGAGTTTTATTGTACGGACTGCCATATGATCTTCAATTTTTTCTCTAAATCGGTCAATACCGACAAAAGGCCCCTCTGCCCGAAGTGCCGCGCCGTACCCCTTGAACGCCGCATGTCGGTCTTTTCCCGGCCCCGCCATCAGGACCCGGAAGACGATATGGAACTTCCGGACATGGATGAAAGCAAGATGGAGAGGGCCATGGCCCTTTTGGCCCAGGAGGCCGAACAGGTGGATGAAGAGGATCCCGGACAGGCAGCCAACCTGATGCGGAAATTGACAGATATGACCGGCATGCAATTGGGACCGGGAATGGAAGAGGCCCTGAGCCGAATGGAGGCCGGTGAGGACCCGGAACAGGTGGAGGCGGAGATGGGCGATATCCTGGAACAGGAAGCCCCCTTTGTTATGGGGAAAAAATCGCTGAAGCCGTCAAGATACCTCCCCCCGCGGGTGGACGACACGTTGTATGACCTCTGAAATGGGGTACTGCACCGATATGGGTCTCATCCTTATTCCCTGGTTCAAACATCGAGACCCGAACACCAAAAATCTGGAATCATCACACCGGCACCAGTTCAATATCCCCCCAACCGGCCATATGATCGCCCGCCACCGCCATACCGCCCCAGATCCCCTGGATCCCCTGGGCCCAGCGGCCGGCCTCCTCAATATCACCGGGCTTTCTGATCCGGTTGCCCAGGGCGGTTGCACAAGCATCGGCCAGGCCCGCTGAAGGGGACAGGACACATACCACGTCTGTGATTCCCCTGCTGAGCGAATGCCCCACGGTGCCGGATGAGGCACACACACTCCCGGGCATCTGCCTCAACGGGATCCGGATGCCCAATCTCTCGCTCAAGGCCGACGTCCCGGCAAACGCGGACACGGTCAGCGGTCGATGGGCCTTTAAGAACACATCACCCCCATTCTCCACAATAATCTGATCCGAGACCGCCAACAGGCCTTCACCCACGTATTGAGCGATGACGCCGGCCACAGAGGCCATGGGTCCCACATTCGCCTGGGCGCTCACCCGTATCATCTCCTTTACCAGAGGCGGCGCAAAGGGGTCCTCACGCAGGGGTGAAAGTGCACTGGAAAACCCGGGGTGAGATTGGATATAGTGTTCAAGTTGGTGTCTTGCATCATAGACCAGATCCCTGGTTTCAACTCCCAGGTCCTGCTCCGCACACACCCACAGGTCCGTCTCTTTGACCACCACGCGAAAACAGGTCAGCCCCGGGGCGTTCACTCTGTTTCGGTAGGTTCGCTCTTGGTATGGGATCATCTATCAGGAAATTTCAAAGGAGAGATATAAGGGTATATGGGTTTCTCCACTTGTATTTGGAGTGGGATCTTACCCTGAACCGGACACCCGGATCTCGCTGTAAAAAAAGGCCTCCCGTGATGCCGTTTTTTCCTCCCGCATTAATCTTCCCTCCTAAAATGGTTTAAGACGTTCGGAAGAAAAGATGCACGCACACCCGAGAAGCCCGTTTTGAGCGCCTTTCCCCCTTTATGCGTTTTGGGTCAGTCAGCGCTCAAGCCTTAAAATTTGCATGAATGACTACACTTACCGTTAAGTATGCAAAAATTATACCAAAATACACAAACAACCAGATAATTAGAAATCTCAAATGGTTGAATCAAATCAGGGTCCAAATCCACAAAAAAGCTGTATGTAAAATACCACATGTGAATCGCTATAATACCACAATGTGGGCGGGCTTCTCCCTTTTATATACCGGCTAAACCACCTGGATGTCACAGTAGCGGCGGCCAAGAGATCCGCTCCCTTCCCGGTCCATTTTCATGGCAGCCGGAAGATGGGAAAGGACATCCCGGGCCGTAAGACCGTCCTGGCCCAGGGCTTCGGCCGCCAGGTCCCCGGACAGCCCATGAATAAAGACCCCTTTGGCCACGGCCGCCTTTAGATCAAGGCCCAGGCCCAACATGGCGGCGATGGTTCCGGTCAGCACGTCACCGGATCCGGCCGTGGCCATACCTGGATTTCCAGACATATTCACCAGGACCCTCTGGTCCGGGAATCCAATGAGGGAATGGGCCCCCTTGAGCACCAGGACGGCGTTGAGCCTCCGGGCGGTCTCCTGCACACACTTGATTTTGTCTGAAACGATCCCTTTGACGCTCATTCCGGTTATCCTGGACATCTCTCCGGGATGCGGGGTGAGGACTGTGTCATGCTTCCTGGTCTTTAGAACATCCAAATCCGTGCACACAGCCGAAATGCCATCCCCGTCTATGAGGATCGGTTTTTGGATGTCACGGACCAGTTCTCTGATCAGTTGGGCGCTCTCTGTGTTCAGGGAAAGACCGGGACCCAGGACCACCATATCCATCTTATTTGCGAGCTCCAGCAGATCTGCCCTGTTTTCCAGGGAAATGCTCCCCTCATGGGTTTCTTTTTGGGGAAGAAACACAATCTCTGCACCCATATCGGCGATAAACGGGGTCATAGAGGCCGGTGCGGCCAGCCTGCAATACCCTCCCCCCGCCTTGAGAAAAGAAAAGGCCGAAAAAAAGGGGGCCCCGAAATAAGTGGAGGCCCCGGCAATAAACAAGACCTGGCCCACACTTCCTTTATGGACGTCCGGGTTCCGAACCGGGAGCGGGTTGAATGGATTTATCTCCACTTTGAGATCAGCGGTGTCGATCATTTGAGGCGGGAAGGAAATATGGGTGACATATTGACTACCGCACAAATGAAACCCGGGGTACAGGACATTGCCTGCTTTGGGAAGGCCGAAGGTCACGGTATAATCGGCCCTGACCGCTGTCCCCATGACCTGCCCGGTATCCCCGTTGATGCCGGAAGGAATGTCCACACTGAAAACAGTCCTGCCGCTTTGGTTGATGAAGTCGATAATGTCCCGGTACACCCCTGCCACCTCCCGTACAAGTCCGGTCCCGAAAATGGAATCCACGATCCCGTGGGCATGCAGAACATGGGTTTTAATGGCCCCGACCGAACTCACCTCCAAAATGGGGATGGAAAGGCGGGACACAATGTCCAGATTCAGTTTGGCCGCCCCCTTATATTTCCCCTTATTCCCCATGAGAAAAAGGGTGACCGCGGCCCCGTTTGAATGGAGCTTTCTCGCTATGACAAATCCGTCCCCCCCGTTATTTCCGGCACCCGAAAATACCACAAACCGTTTTCCCCTTACCCCGAATCGGCTGTGAATGACAAAATAAACGGCCTGTCCGGCATTTTCCATCAGGAGTTCTTCCTTGATGCCGTATTGTTCCACCGCGGTCCGGTCCAGGGACCGCATTTGGGATACACTGCTGACCTTCATCCTCTACTCCTGTACAGCGACAACTTGCAGTTATTCTTGTGCGTGGGCTTCAGTACCTGTATCCTCTTCCAGCGACTTACAGTCTCCTCTCCAGATCGCTTTGGTCACCTTATTGTCTTTGTTCACTTCGAAATAGGTAATACAGTAGTCCATGGAATCAATGGATTGCCCGATCACATTTCCTTTTCCTGTGCGCTCGGCGGGGGTACTGGTGCGAGGATCAATCCGGGGCGGATATTCGATGAGCGCGGAATGGGCCAATGGGTTGAGTGTGTATTCGTCTCTGGTTTCCACATACACAAAGACCTCACTGTTATTCCCGGCATCAAACTTCCTGCCCGGGTAGCCCCAGGCGTTGATCAGCTTACTGCTGTCTTCCCCCACATAAGTCTGACATAACTCGGTATAGCCTTTGGCTGAGGGAAAACTCATACTCTTGCATCCTGAAACACTGAGGCTGATGGCTGCCGTCAAAAAGCAGGCCAAGGTCAATATGGTTCTCATGGGATTCTCCTGTGGGTTTGGTTTTTCTTTCATAGTTCAGGTTGATCTCTATATAGCCCGGCCTGAGGGCATATGTCAATATCCGTGTTTGAGGGCCACCGCGGCGGAATCAAATCTCTGGGGGGCTTTTAGAGCGCTTTACTCCCTCCAGGATTTGTGATAGCGCTGGATGGACTTGAACTTGATTTGCTTGTTATTTATTTGTCAGGTGTTATGTGAGACTTCCCAATAACCCTTGATCTTGCTTACATGGATAATTCGGTTCACAATCTGGAGACCTTCTTAAGACAGGGGGTCTCAAACGGTGTATACCCCGGCGCTGTGCTGCTGGTGGCCCACAGGGGAATCCCGGTCTTTTTCGAGGCGGTAGGCCATCGCACTCTCACGCCCAGACCCCAGCCCATGCGTAAAGACACCGTGTTTGACCTGGCCTCACTGACCAAGCCGCTGGCCACCACTTTGGCGATCATGAAGCTGGTGGACAGCGGAAAAATGGTCCTGGATCAACCGCTTCAGACGCTGCTGCCGGGAGCGGTTCCTGAAGACAAGGCAGGGATATTCTTAAGGGCCATACTCGGCCATTGCGCCGGATTTGCACCCTGGCGGCCCTTTTATCTAAACACCACCCCAGCTTCTGTCATGGAAAAAAAAGGGTGGGTCAGAAAACAGCTCTTGCATACGCCCCTGTTACACCCCCCCTTAACCGCCACCGTGTACAGCGACCTGGGGTTTATGGTGCTGGAATGGGTTATCGAAACCCAGACCGGCACTACGCTCTCGGATTTTCTTCATGAACACTACTTTGACCCCCTGTCTTTGAAAGATATGGTTTTCTGTCGCACCGACCGGCCCAGCCCTTTTGAGACCACCCGATCTGCCGCCACCGAGGACTGTCCCTGGCGCAACGCGGTGATGCAGGGGGTGGTACACGATGAAAATGCCTATTTCGTAGGGGGGTATTCAGGGCATGCAGGCCTGTTCGGAACCGCTGAAGCGGTGTATGCACTGGTGAACCTGCTGAGACAGCATTACGGGGAAGGACCACACGATTTTTTGGCTCCGCGGACCGTCAGAACCTTTTTTTCCAGGCACAATCTGGTCAGTGGGAGCACCTGGGCCCTGGGGTGGGACACCCCATCCCAGGCAGGGTCCAGTTCGGGCCAGCACTTTTCAAGCCAGACCGTGGGCCATCTGGGGTTTACCGGTACCTCCATATGGATGGACCTGGTCCGCGACGTCATGGTGATTTTTCTGACCAATCGCATCCATCCCACCCGCAAAAACCAAAAGATCCGGCACTTCAGACCGGCGCTTCACGACCGGGTCATGGAGGCTCTGGTATTGGGCTGAACACGCTCATCAGACTTGACAGACCCTGACACACAAAAAAATGCCATAAAAACATTTGACGCCTGACCCTTAGGGCAAGGTAAAGACGAGGTTCGTTTCACACTCAAAAGAACCCATCTCAAAAACAACGGCCTGATGACCGCTTCAAAAGATCGCCTCGGGTCGTTATAAAAAAAACGGAAGAACTCTCATTGACAGTCGGTAGTCGCACCATCCAAACAGAGCAAATAAACATCCAAGCCTTTGTTCACAAACTCAGAGAAGCGGAATTCCTGATCCCCTCATTTCAGCGGGAATTCGTATGGCGCCCTGAAGACATCATCAGGCTCTGGGACAGCCTGTACCGGTTTTACCCCATTGGAAGCATCCTGTACTGGAGAACCCATATCCGGCTTCATATTCATCGAGAATTGGGGGGATGGATCCTTTCAGACCGTCACCAAGCCCTGAAGGAGCGAAAAGAGTGGGTGTATATCCTGGATGGTCAGCAGCGGGCCACGTCCCTCTTGGTCTCCCTGTTTGGCCTGAAAACCAGGGGAGAGGGACAAAAGGCCTGGGGCGATGTCCTGTTTTTTGACGCCACCACAGCAACCTTTTTTTTGCCGAGGCATTGAACATGCGGCGGCGGGAGGTCAATGACGCCTTTCTCATCAGGCTCGGGGACGCACTGGACGGGGCTCCGGACCAGAATGAAGACCTGGAGTCAGAACCCGGATACCTTCCCTTCATCAAAGACAATCTCCGGCAATTGCATCGGGTATTTACCGATTACAGCCTGTCTCTGATTCGGCTCCAAGGGTATGACATTCCCGCGGTGCGGGAGATCTTTGAACGAATCAACCAAGAAGGCAAGCAATTGAAATCCATGGACTTGATGATCGCCAGAACCTTTCAGGACTATGCATACCTGGTGGAGGATGATCTGTAACCTGCCTCTCCCTCCAGGGGACGGAAAGGCAGGCCTTGCCAAATAGGGTCTCCCTTCATAGGGACCCTATTTTTTCTTTTTCAGGTCATTTAGAATCTTCTCAGGGGTAATGGGAAGATCCTTGCACCGGTATCCCGTGGCATGGAAGACCGCATCGGCAATGGCCGGAGCAGTGGGAGACACCAGTCCCTCCCCCGCCTCCTTGGCCCCCATGGGGCCTTCCGCTTCATAGGTCTCGATGGTGACGGACTTTCCAGGAGGCATGTCCATGGCGTTGGGCATTTTGTAGTCCAGGAAAGTGGTGTTCAGGGTCTTTCCCTTTTCCATGACAAACTGCTCTGACAGGGCATATCCCAGTCCCATGTGGATGGATCCTTCCAATTGTCCTTCCACGGCCATGTGGTTGATGACCGTTCCGCAGTCGTGGGCCGTCCACATTTTCTCCACCGTAACCTGCCCTGTCTCCACGTCCACATCCACTTCGGCCACCTGGGCCCCGAAACTGAACGCGGGGGTGACCAGACCCTTTCCCCGGGGAGTGTAAGATCCCCGGGCCACCAGGGGTTCTCCCCGGTTGGCCTTCTGCACCAGGGACACGGCTTCGCCGAAGGTCATTCCCTTGTCCGGCCGGCCTTTGGGTGAAACCATCCCGTCCTTGCATTCGAAATCATAGATCACATTGAGTTTGTGGTGTGCGGACACCGCCCCGAAGATCTGTTCCTTGATTTTTCGCGCCGCATCGATCACCGCGTTACCATTCATCAGGGTCACCCGGCTCCCCCAGGACCCGAGATCGGCCTGGGGGGTCATGGCCGTATCCGCCGAAGTGATCCGGATATCCTCCATGCGCAACCCCAACTCCTCGGCCAGGATCATTTTGACGGCCGTGTTGGATCCCTGGCCGATATCCGTGGCCATGGTCAGGAGATGTGCGGTCCCGTCGTCATAGGCCCGCACCTCGGCCGCGGAAAATGGAAACTGAGTATTGAACCAGTTGAAGACGCCTCCGGAGATAAAGCTGTAGCAACCCACGCCCACGCCTTTTCCCGGCTTCATATTCTTGCGCTTTCTTTTCCAGTTGCTAATCCTGGCCACTTCCTTGAGGGACTCAATGAAACCGCAACTGGATATGGTGGCCACGTCCGGAATGGTGTCCCCGGTCACCTGGGCGTTCTTGATCCTGAGATCGATAGGATCAATCCCCATGTCCAGGGCCGCAATGTTCATCTGGGATTCCGCGGCAAACAGGGACTGGGGCGCCCCGAATCCTCTCATGGCGCTGGCCGGAGGTTTGTTGGTGTAGACATGCTTTCCGATAAACCGGTAGTGAGGGTACCGATACAGCATGGCCCCGAAATTGCCGCACAAGAAGGTGGCGGTAGGTCCCATGGCATTGTACGCCCCTCCATCCAGTGTAATCTCCAGGTCCTTGGCCATGAGGGTTCCATCCTTTTTGAACCCGACCTTTGATTTGAGGGTCATGGGATGGCGCCTTCGTCCGGTGGCCAGTTCTTCTTCCCGGGTCAAGGTGAACTTAACGGGCCTTCCGGTCTTTCGGGCCATAAAGGCTGCACAGAATTCCCAGGGCCGCAGTTCCATCTTGCCGCCGAATCCGCCGCCCACATGGGGAACAATCACCCGGATGTCGTTTTCCCGAAGCCCCATGGTGGACGCCAGAAGACACTGGACAATGTAAGGGGTCTGAGTGGAGGTCCACAGGGTGATCCGATCGTCCAGATCCGCCTGGGCCACGCAGGAACAGGGCTCCAGATAGGCGTGGCTCACCGCGTGGACCGTAAAGGTGTCCTCTCGAACATAATCCGATTCCTCAAACCCCTTTTTGATGTCCCCGTACTGGATCTTTCGGTCCACGCTGATGTTTGTGGGCGTCTCCTCATGAAGCACCGGCGCCCCCTTTTTAGTGGCAGCTTTAACATCAAAGGCGGCGGGCAATTCCTCATACTCCACTTCAATCAGTTCCAGGGCCTCCCGGGCGGTCTCCTTGTCCACGGCCGCCACGGCGGCGATTTCGTCGCCGATAAACCGCACCTTGTCCACGGCGAGAGGATATTCATCCTGGGTGTTGGGGAAGAGTCTCCAGTTTCCATATCGAATCTTGGGGGTATCCTCACCGGTGATCACGCACTTGACGCCGGGCATCGCCGCGGCCTTGCGCACATCAATATGGGTGATGCGGGCATGGGACAGAGGACTTCTTAAGAGTGCGCCATGGAGCATACGCGGCAGTTTGATGTCATCTGCATACACGGCCGTTCCGGTAGCCTTGTCCTGACCGTCAGTCCTCGGAACATTCTCTCCAATAATATTGAACGATTTCATGTATATATCCTCCTCTATCCTTTCGCATTCCGGGCCCGCTCCAGGGCTTCGTTCAAGGCCCTTTTGGTCAATACCCGGACCATGGATTTCCGATACTCGGCACTGGCCCTGACATCTGAAATCGGTTTGGATTCCTTGGATGCCTGCTCAGCCGCCTTCTCAATAAAATCTTGACTTGCCTTTTTCCCCCTGAGGATTTTTTCCGCCTTTGTGGCTCGCATGGGAACAGGCGCCACCGCCCCGAGGACAACCCTCACTTCCTCGCATCGGCCGCCATTCAGGACGATCATGGTGCTCACACATACGGCCGATATATCCACTCTGCCTCGTGCGGATATGTGCTGATAAGAGGTCCCTGACTTGGCCGGAGGAACCGGGACAAAAATAGCGGTCAGAACCTCCCCGGGCTGGATGTCGGTCAGACCGGGCCCCTTAAAAAAATCCTCCAGGGGAAGGCGTCTTTCGCCGTTTTGTCCAAAAAGAACCACTTCCGCATTCATGGCCATGAGGGTCGGCGCGTTTTCCGCTGAGGGTGCTGCGTTGCAGAGATTGCCGGCCACAGTGCCCATATTCCGTATCTGGGTATTGGCGGTCTGGCTGGCCGCATAGGCCACTGCCGGATAATGTCGCTTGATGTCCCGGTGGGCCTCCACATCGGCAAGTCGTGCCCCGGCACCGATGGTCAGCCCTTTTTTTCGCGCGAATTTGATGACATCAAGATCCGTGATGTTGTTGAGACTGATGACCGCCTTGGGATGACACATGCCGTGGTTGCGTTTCACCAGCAAATCTGTCCCCCCGGCCAATAAAAAGGCGTCCTCGCCGATATCCAACAAAAGCCGGGATGCCTCCTCAACGGTTCCCGGTGAATAATAATCAAATTTAGATAGACTCATGGGTAGCCCCCTTGTATTGAAATTTTATCACCTTCTCGGTCTGTTTGGTTTTTTGGGCCTGGTTCACTTCTTCATCTTTTGTGCGGCGCTGGAAATGGCCTCCACAATCTTATTGTATCCCGTACACCGGCACAGGTTCCCCGAGAGTCCCCGCCGGATCTCGGCTTCACTGGGAGAAGGATTCTTATTGAGGAGGAAAAGGGCCGACATCTCCATTCCTGCAGTGCAGAAACCACACTGGACAGCCCCCTTTTCCAGGAAGGCCTCCTGGACGGGGTGCAGCTTTTCCCCTGACTCTGCAAGACCCTCCACGGTCAGGATTTCCTTACCCGCTGCCTCCACGGCCAGGGTCAGGCAGGAATTCACGCTCCTCCCGTCCACCATGACGGTACAGGCCCCGCAATCGCCCGAGCCGCAACCCAGCTTGGTGCCCGTGAGATTGAGATCTTCCCGGAGCACCTCATTCAGGGTCTTCCAGGGCTCCACGGCCAGGGTGTAGGTATCTCCGTTTACATTGAGTGAAATCTGCTGTTTCATGGTACTCTCTCCTTGTCTTGTTCAAGCTTCGGGCAAACCCCCTGCTGGAGGATATCCAGCCCCAACTCCCAGGTTTCTTCCAGGTGAACCTTTCTGCCCATGGCCATTTTACTGTTCTCTAAGTGCAAGATACCCAGAAAGGAGGTCCAGAAAAACTCAGCAAGGGTCCTTTCATTGCATTTCCTGAGGACCCCCTGTCGAATCCCATAGGCCACGATTTTGCGTATCCACCAATAATTCTGAGAACCCGTCCGATCCAGTTCCAATCGCAGCGACTCCGGCAGGTTTCTGAGCATCTGGCTCTGATGAAAATAGAGGGTCACGTTCATGAGTGCCGGATCCAGGGAATAAAATTCCTTGAAGCACGCCCAAAGCTCGGGGACCAGTACGTCCCCGATTTCTTTCCGACGCTCGTACACCCCCTGGAGGAGCTGCGCAAAGTATTCGGACTGTTGGACAATGGCCTGGACAAAGATTTCATCCTTGGTACTAAAATACAGGTACAGGGTGGCACGGCTCAACTCCGCGGTCTCCGCGATCTTGTCCATGGTGGTGGCATGGTACCCCTCCTTCATATAGACCTGAACCGCGGCCCGGAGAATGGCATCCCGCCGTTTTAACCGCTCTCTTTTTCTCCGTTCCTTTATGCCCACCAGACATTCCCAACCTTAAGTAAACACATTGTCATATTATAGACGCCTTGTCTAAAACAGTCAAGTGTTATTATGGCAAAAAGATAATTTTTTCACGAATGGAGGCGCGCTACGGCCGGCATCGCGCAGAGCGGGTCATGGACCGGATGCTTCAACACTACACCCATCTGGCCTTTATCCACACAGGGACCCGGAATCAGGCCCCCTACCGCCGATTCGCCCAAGAAGCGGCGGATAGGCTCCATCTCACCTATAAGGAAATGGTAGAAACGCTTCCCAGGCCTGCCACACAAGAACACCTAAATCTGCTTGAGGTTCTGGTCCACCTTGAAACGGTAACAAGAAGCTGAAATCTGAAGGCATTCCTTTTCAATGGGCGGGTTGAAACCCGCTGATGACACATCGGCTTCGATCTCGCAACTTCCGGGCCTGATCCATGGCCATAAAGATATCATTTCCGAGGCAACATCTCGCTCCCATCCAATGATTTGTTTCTACCCGGCAGGACATATCAGGGATAGGGACATATTCCAGGTATTCTAAGGGCCTTTAGTTTTCGCTTGACAGGAGAGATCTCTTTTATGGTATGTACTTTTTGCTATGCCTTGGGGCCCAAGTGACTCAAGGGGCCTTTTGCCTGAGCCCATCTTCTTATGCCAGAATGGAAAAGACAATGCAGCTTACTCAGAGACAAATCGATTATTGTATGGAATGCGGGGTATGTACCGGTAGTTGTCCGGTGAGCCGGGTGCTTCCCGAGTTTTCCCCCAGGCAGATGATTAAGCTGGCCATGAAGGATCCGGATGGTGATTTGGTAAAAAACCATAACGTCTGGGCCTGCCTGACCTGTGCACGTTGCAGCGAACGATGTCCGGTGGAGATTGATTTTCCTGAGTTTATTCGTTCCTTCCGGGAGAAGGCCAGGGATGCCGGAAATCTTCCTTTAGAGAGTCATCACGGTATACTGCAAAGCATTGCCCACCTGCAGGCGGAGGGGATTAACCAGCAGCGAACCGCTTGGACGGAAGGGGCGGGAGAGTATGCACAGACCGGGGATTACTTCTATTTTGTGGGATGTCTCCCCTATTTTGACGTCATTTTCCGGTATCTGGACATATCTCCGGTGGAGAATGCCCGGCATGTGCTCTCCCTGTTGAACCGGATCGGCATCACACCCGTGATCAGCGATGAGGAGCGGTGTTGCGGGCATGACGCCCTTTGGAGCGGGGATGAGGACCTGTTTCGTAAACTAAGCGCCTGGAATCTGGAGGTCATCAAGGCGTCAGGGGCCAAGACCGTGCTGTTCAGCTGTCCGGAAGGGTATGCCACCTTCAAGCACCAGTACCCCAAATATTTCGGGGAACTCCCCTTTGAAGTGCTTCATGTGACTGAACTGTTGTCTCAAAAGATGGCGGAGATGGATCTGTCGTTTCAGCCCTCTGCCAACGGCGCGATCACCTATCATGATCCTTGTCGTCTGGGAAGGGGAGGGGGAATCTATGAGCCGCCCCGGGAGCTTTTGAATCTCATACCCGATAGCAAACTCACCGAAATGCCGAGGAACAGGGAAAATGCCATGTGCTGTGGCACCAGTGCATGGATGGAATGCGCCAACTGCTCCAAAAACATGCGAATTGAACGGCTGGAGGAGGCCCTTCAGACCGGTGCCACCACCCTGATTACGGCTTGTCCCAAATGTCAGATTCATCTCACCTGTGCCTTGAGCAACTCGGATCTGGACCTCAAGGTGAAAGACCTCTATGCCTACCTCTCAGAAGGGTTGACAGTGGATCAGATCTAAAAAAAACCGCCTGCTGATCAAACGCAGGCGGTTTTTTATG
>JAWLET010000318.1:0-3094 GCA_041685955.1 Desulfobacteraceae bacterium
GGACATGGGTTTCAGGTAGTCTTCCTTAAGAATATTACCAGGGTGGTTTGGTTGTCTTTTCATTGTCCGCATATGACGCCCCTACTTATTCAGTCTGGTTTTTGATTTCATCGATTGGCAGTATCTGTTTGCCGTGACGGATGGTCAGTATGGATATCTGCTTTGTTTCCATACGATAGATGATTCGGTAATTTCCGTAAATTAACTCCCTGAATTGACTCTCATTGATCTCAGGTACCATTCGTCCCATTGCAGGCTGTGTGCGCAGATGCTCAACCTTTGAAAATACAGTATGAATCCATTTTTCTGCTGCCGCCGGATTGTCTTGGGCAATATAATCGACGATTTCCGATGCCCGCTCAACAGCAAGGGGAGACCATACTATTTTCATCCGGGGATTCGCCTCAGTAATTCATCTTTCGCCTTTTCGTGGGGTAATCCTTCTCCTTTTGCCAGTTGGCTGAGAGCGGTTTGGACGTCTGATAGAAGTTCGATCTTTTCCTGCATGGCCTCGAATTCGTCTGCGCTCAACAGAACCGCGACGCCTTTACCGTGCTGGGTGATGATTACGGGTCGGTTTGTATCATGGACCTGCTTAATGTAAGCGGCCATGGCATTTCGGACTTCTGACAGTGATCTGATGTCCTGGTCGATTTTTAGCCTTTTCATTTGCCCCTCTTTTGACATTATTTTGTACAAAATAACATACAAAATACGGGCTGTCAAGTGTTTTTTTGGGCTTGGTGGCAAACAGGTGGGCGATGTCCCGTAGGCATTTGAGGACCATTGCTGCCTAAAGTACAATTTGGACAGGATGTACAGGATTTGCCGGATTATTTGTCTCCCGCAGGTGCGGGAGACAAGCATCGGATCTATGTTGCGAGTGGATTAGTTGAAGATCCCTGCAGCCCCGACAGGTCGGGATCTACGCCTGAGGCGCACAAGTCCGCTTCGCTCCGACAAGCTGCAGGGAATCTCCCAAATGTAAGGTGACTTAACCAGGGTATCCAGCAACGTCTTCATTGCATGTAATCCCTGAAGTCGTCCAAAGGTTCATCGAAATCGTCTGACATGGAAAGAATCAGTCCTTTTGCATTTCCGATTTTCCGACGACTTCGCACCTCAGGCAGCACATCCAGGCGGACAACCGGTTGATTGCCTCTGGCAATGATGACCTCCTTCCCCCTAAGCGCTTCCCGTATCAATTTTGACAGTTGCGTCTTGGCTTCGTGAATATTTACCTGAAGCGTTTCCATGGCAGTCCCCTCGCGAGCATGGGTTTGTTTTATGTTAGCCAGAATAGTTAGTCAGGTAGAGATTGTCAAGAACAAGGGGAATAAACCCTGCTTCACTGCACACCAACCAGCCCTTAAAATTTTCAGATTTAGTCAGTTAGCTGATAACCATTTTCCCGGGGCGATATGTCATAAGGTTTTGGCATTCTCCTTTAGTTTTTCCGCTATCCAGATCTTTATGATGGACTGCCGGGGCACGCCCAACCTTTTGGCTTCCTTATCCAGACTTTGAATCATCCATAGGGGAAAGTCCACATTGACTCTTTTCTGGATCGGCGCACGCAGATAATCCGGATGGGGTAATCCGGGTGCTACTCCACCCAGTCAAAGGTTCTTTCCACCGCCTTTTTCCAGTAGCGGTATCCCCTTTCCCGCTCCGATTCGGACATGTGGGGCTGCCAGGTCCTCTCCGCCTTCCAGTTGGCCTGAAGCTCCTCCAGATCGGCCCAGAAACCCACGGCCAGGCCCGCTGCGTAGGCGGCGCCCAGGGCGGTGGTTTCCGTCACCTCGGGCCGGATTACGGGGACGTTCAGAATGCTGGACTGAAACTGCATCAGAAGATCATTTCGCACCATGCCCCCGTCCACCTTGAGATGGGTCAGGTCGACTCCGGAATCGCGGTTCATGGCCTCCACGATATCCCGGGTCTGATAGGCGCAGGCCTCCAGTACGGCCCGGGCAATATGGCCCTTATGGACATATCGGGTGAGACCCGCCATGACCCCGCGGGCATCGGAGCGCCAGTGAGGGGCGAAGAGACCGGAAAAAGCAGGTACGATATAGGCGCCCCCGTTGTCTTCAACGCTCAAGGCCAGGGGTTCCACCTGGGAGACCTCTGAAATGAGCCCCAGATTGTCCCGCAGCCACTGCACCAAAGCACCAGCAACGGCTATGGATCCTTCCAGGGCGTACACCGGGTTTTGATTCCGTCTCTGATAGGCCACCGTGGTAATCAATCCGTGCGTGGAGACAACGGCTTCGTTTCCCGTATTCAAGAGGAGAAAACACCCCGTGCCGTAGGTGTTCTTTGCCTCGCCCGCCGCAAAGCAGCACTGGCCCACAAGGGCCGCCTGCTGGTCGCCGAGGGCGCCGCATACGGGGACTCGGGCCTTGAGCGGACCATCCTTTGAGGTCATGCCCCAGAATCGGGTGTCGCTGGAGGGGACGATCTCAGGAAGAATCTGTTCCGGGATACCCAAGACATCCAGGATCTCCGGGTCCCATGCCAGGGATTTGAGGTCCATGAGCAGGGTGCGGCCGGCGTTGGTCACATCGGTCACATGGGCGCCGCCCTTGGGCCCCCCTGTCAGCCACCAGATGATCCAGGTCTCCATGGTCCCGAAACAGGCATCTCCCCGCTCGGCAGCGGTCCTGGCCTCCGGGTTATTCTCGAGTATCCACTGAATCTTGGGGCCTGAAAAATAGGGGGCCACGGGAAGTCCGGTCCGGTCCCTGAAACGGTCGATGCCGCCATCCTTGATCAGCTCGGCGCAGAGCCGGTCTGTTCGCGTGCATTGCCACACCACGGCATTGTAATAGGGAATGCCCGTATGCCGATCCCAGAGGACCGTGGTCTCCCTCTGATTGGTGATCCCGACGGCGGCCAGGTCGGACCCGGCGATGCCTGATGTGGATAAGGCCCCCCGGATCACGTCCCGGGTGTTCTCCCATATCTCCATGGGGTCATGCTCCACCCATCCCGGTTTGGGGAAAATCTGTTCGTGCTCTTTCTGGTCCAGGCCCGCAATTCGGCCTTCACGGTCAAAAATAACGAAACGCGTGCTGGTGGTTCCCTGGTC
>JAWLET010000319.1:0-3084 GCA_041685955.1 Desulfobacteraceae bacterium
GGTTCACCCGCTGTGGGGTGGAAGAGCTGGTTTCTCTGCTGCAGTCATTTGAGCCCCCTGAGCTGGAAAGGCTTTTTCAATCCCTGTGCGGATTATACCGGGAAGGGGATCCAGAGGAATATGCGGTCATTCAGGCATATCTCCAGCATCATGTCCGCTCTTTATATCCGGCGCTTCAGAAATATCACTGATGAGGGTTTCAACCGGAGTCTGAATAACCTTGGCTACAGAGATCAAAAATGAGGCTTTTTCAGGGTCTTCCCCGCCCGCACATTCCACAAGTTCAGTGGACAACTGATGTAATTCCCGATGGATTCCATCCAGATTGAACACCGGATAATCCATTTCCTTACTGAAGCCGGACTTTCCGCAGACCCGGGGGACGCCCTGGACCATGGTGGGAATGCCGTAGACCCGGCAGGTAATGGGCCGATATGGGTATAGAATACACTCATTATCATCATTCAACAGCGGGCACCGGATTCTCGCTCTGGCCATGGAATAGGCCCGCATCTGGGGATCATCCTCAAAAACCTCGAGGCTCCGGCCCAGTTCATCAAACGCCTCGTCCGCAGCCCGGGCCCGAGACAGGGCCGAGGCCTTCTCCGTCGTCTCCAATCGATCAAAATCCGCTTTTAGAAAAACCGCCTCTATCAGGAATAGGCCGAACACCGCATGGCAGCAGTCCGAACACCGGCGTTCACACCGGATGCATTGGGGAAAATCCGCCGCCATCCGCCGGAAGGCCTGATCGGCCCTGGATATCAGGGCATCGTATGGTTCAAACAGATAAGAAAAGTCCATTTTAACGGTGGGGCTCCAGGGCCTTTAAAAATTCCGGATGCGGGGTGAATCCCAACTCAACGGCCTGGTCCAAATGCTGAATGGCCTTTTCATACTCGCCGTGAGTATAATACGCCGTGGCCAGATTATTGTGCCCCAGCGCAAAATCCGGGGCCATGGCCACCATTTTTTCGCCCACCTCAATGGCCTTTTCCACTTCATCATTCTGAAGGTAGGCATTGGTGAGATTGCTCCAGGCCTGTACAATCTCCGGATTCAACTCAATGGCCTTCTTGAGCGCCGCTATGGCCTCTTCGGTCTTCATCTGCTGCAGATAGGCAAATCCCAGATTGGCATAGCCCCGGGCATATCTGGGTTCGATCTGAACGGCCTTCTGGTTGGCATCCACCACCATCTCCAGATCTCCCTGCTTGAAGAAGATATATCCCAAGTTGACATATGCCTCGAACATCCTGGCGCTGTTGTCAATGGCCTTCCTGAAGGGCTCAATCGCCTCTTTCAATCTTCCTTCCTGCATGAGGGATACCCCTTGGTTGTAGTGGCTGCTGGCGCATTCTGTATCTTCGTCTCTTATTTGTCTCTGTTGGAAAATAAACTCTTCCGAATCCTGTGGTGTCTTCATAATACTCCTTTACAACATTCTTTCATTGTTCAGCTCTGGACCTCATGGGTTCAACCCTCAATGCGTCCCGGTTTCCCTCTGGAAAAAACTCTGCATGATTTCCCTGAATTCATCTCCCGGCAGCGCCGCTGACGGTCTTGTTTTCTCGGAAACCAGGACATCCCTCCGCAAGAAGGGCAAAAAATCCGAAACCCCCGGGATCACCACCCGCACCACGGGAAATTTCAGCACAGGATGGGTATGATCCAAAATAACAAAATCCGTACCCAGTTGTCGGCATATCCGTTTTATCGCTTCCATCTCGCAAAATATATCCGGACATTTTTGGTCTTCATACGGCCTTGCATCCCCTTTTTCCAGGAAAGAGATATCCTTCATGGCCACACCGCAACGCATGAGCATATAATAGTCGTCCACCCCGGCGCCATGGAAAATGGGCCGGTCCAGTGTAGACCTGGGCTTTTTGAGGCTGGCTCGACCTTGAATCCCCTCTGTAAAACACCGGATAAGCCCCTCCTCCAAATTAAAGGAAGCCCCCGGGATCAACATTTTGTGCTCAGGCCGGTCCGCCGCCAGGTTATGGTTCGTGTACAAAACGCCGATCACCGGAAAGGTATCGCCGAAGGACAAATCCTTAACCAACACATCGATGTTTTGCCCTTCATAAAACCGGATCATTTCCGTCACGAGCGGGTTTTTAATGGAACTGCGGGCTATGGTGGGGAGTTCTTTTTCAGGCTTGATGACCCGAATCTGGATGTAGCGCTCAAATATTTCACACACCGCCTGGATCACCGCTTCTTCCAGGATATTCCCGGCCGCCATGCCGTTGGAGCCATGGATATAGGCCACAAGGTTCACCGGAACCTTGATATGTTTTTGCTGGAGTACCGAATATCCATCCACCCAGTGTCTGGCCATGTCACTGTCCTTGATGGCCGTAAGATCTGCCTGGGACAAATGGGTTTCATTGATTAAAAGCTCCTCTATACGCAGCGGGTCCTCCAATTCATCCTGATGCGCATGGACATATCCTTTCATCCATTCAAAATTCAAGAACCGTTTCGCATCCCGGTTGTACAATGCCGGAATATTGAATCTAACCTGTTCTTCAAACACAGGATAAAAGAGCCCGGCACTCAGCCTTTCGATCAATTCGGCATAGGCACTGGCCTCACAAAGCGCCGGGGTCACGCCTTTTCCTTCACAAACGATCTTGATGGCATCAATCCAGACCCGACCCCAATACAGATGGTCCGAGGCCTTGACGGGACCATAACCCGCCTCAAGGCCTAACCGATGGAGCCCTTGTTTGATCCGGGTGACGGTCTGCTCCGGTTCATCGCATTTACCAAAGGCATTTCTGATCGCATTTTGAAATTGCATCCCAGATCTTCTAATAGAAAAAGGCCGCACGCCTTCTCGGACAGCGGCCTTTTTCTCAGACAGCTCTATTTTGTCAGCAACAGGGTATAACAGCTAATGATCCTCGGTCTGCCCTCTGCCTTTCATCCCGTACATGGTGCTGCTGCCGGTGGAGTAATAGATCAGTTTTTCCTCATTGATCAGCGCGGTTGCCGCCTTTTTGATCGCCCTGGGCTTGGCATCAGGAATTACTTTTTGAACCGCCTTCTGGATATCGTTAAAGTAGAACTTGG
>JAWLET010000320.1:0-3080 GCA_041685955.1 Desulfobacteraceae bacterium
TATCAATTAACGCCGTAAAATGCGCTGTATAAAAGTCTGGCAGGGCAAACCTTCTGCCGGGACTTTAGGAACCTGCGAGACTATGTAAACGGTTTGATCCGCTTTTCCCAGAAGGCCTTTTCCTTTTCCCGCCAGTCCGTGCCCCCGAATTTACGGTCGTAAAAGCGGGCCAGCCTGTCGGACCATTTGACCCAGGGATTTTTGTTCTTTTCCCCGGCCTCGATGAGAATCTTTCTTCCTCTGATCTCCTCCATTGCATTCATTGTTTTATTCTCCCATCCATATGCGATTCAGTCTTGGAAAAATCCCTTTACGTCCTCCTTTAGCACCTTTCCCATGCTGTTTTTGGGCAGATCCGGCACAAAGGCCACTGCTTTGGGGCACTTCCAGTCGTGCAGGTGCTCTTTGCAGTGGGCCTTGACGGCGTCGGGATCAAGATCGGTCCCGGGTTTTACCACCACTGCGGCCGCCACCTTCTCCCCCCATCGATCGTCGGCCAGTCCCACCACCGAAGACTCCTGCACCTGATCCAGCTGATTGATGATGTCCTCGATCTCTTTGGGCGATATGTTTTCCCCGCCTGAGATGATGATGTGTTTGATGCGGTCGGTGAGATAGTAGTAGCCGTCTCCGTCGATTCTGCCCAAATCCCCGGTCCTGAACCAGCCCTGTTCAAAGGCTTGGGCCGTTTCCCGGGGTTTCTGCCAGTATCCGGGGGTGATGCCCGGTCCCCTGAGCCAGATCTCGCCCTCTTCCCCGGCGGGGACATCCTGAAACGTCACCGGGTCCACGAGCCTGACCTTCAGCCCGGGAAGGGGCAATCCGATGGAGCCGGGCTTGCGTCTCCCCCGTAAGGGGTTGGAGAAATTCATGCCGGTCTCTGACATGCCCTCCCTTTCCACCGGCTCCTTGCCGAACACCTCTTTGATTCTGACAAAATCCTTGGGCAGCAGGGGGGCGGAACCGGAGGTCCATAACCGGATGTGGCTGAAATCCAGATCTTTGTCCGCCGCAGAGGCCAGCAGCTTACTGTACATGGCCGGAACCGCCATGAAGACATTGCAGCCGAACCACTCCCGCTCGGCCAGGACCGCCACCACCGTCTCAGGGACGAACTGATCCAGCAAAAGCGCATGCCCTCCGGCCATCAGACAGGTATGGAGGGCAAAACAAAGGCCGTGCACATGAAAGAGGGGCAGTGCATGGCAGAGCACATCTGTTTCGGCTATTTCCCAGATCTTTATGATGTTGCGGGCATCGTGCACCAGATTCCTCTGGGTCAGTACGGCCCCTTTGGGCTGTCCCGTGGTGCCCGAGGTATAGATAATAAGGCCCGGGTCATCCGGTCCTGTTTGTGCCTCCTCTGAAATGTCCGGATAGTCCCGGAACAACTCGAGCTCCTGATAGGGTTTTTGAGTATCAATCTCCAGCACCTGTACACCCGGTCTCAAGCCCTTGAGCATGGGTCCCCGGCCAGTGTCCGCCAGCACCAGCACGGGATCCGCATCTTCAAGGAAGTAGGCCATTTCCGATGGTTTAAAGCCCGGATTCAGTGGCACTGCGGCAGCCCCGACCTTCTGGAGCCCCATGTGGGCGATGACAAAACACAGGGATTTACCAAAATACAGGATCACCCGGTCTCCCTGTCCGACTCCCATCTCCCGGAACATGTTGGCGGCACGACTGCTTTCGCGCTCCACCTGTCCATAAGTCATTTCAGTGGCCACCCCGCCGTTTTGCAGAAAGGTAACCGCCTTTTTATCCCGGTACTTCAAGAAAGTGTTCCCGAAACAGTCTTTAAGCGTCATATCGGACATGCCTGCCTCCAAGATCGATGATCTCGTAAAGAGTCCCGAAGCGCCACTTCCCGTCATTCCGACGAAAGCCGGAATCCGGCATAATGAAGAACCCTGCAGTGAACTGCAGGGAACCTCCCAGCGGGTCAAAGGACCCGTTTTTCCGGCCGGTCATGCGGCGGACCGTGCATAGCGGTGCCGGTGCCTGTTTATAGCGGGATTCTCCTGTTGTGTAAATAGTGGCTGACCGAAAATCCAGTTTTTCGGTCAGCCACTAAGAATCCGGGTCCAGGGGGCCCGGCTTTGGGATAAGCCCAGAGGGCGTGATCGATTAAGACCCGTTGGCGATAATTAGGTTTCAGGTTTCGGGTTTCAGTGTGAGTAAATATATATCCGTCTTTTTCATGGCGGCCGGATTGTCTACCCTGATGAAGAGCTTGCCTTGCGCCGCACATTGGTTTAATAAAGGGCGTCATGAAACAGATAAGTGCCATTGGGTTTGACCTTTTCAACACCCTGATCATTGCACAGGTCGATGCCTTGAATGATGCCGTGGGCCGGCTGATACTCAGCCTCCATGAAAGCGGGTTTGAATTTGAAGCAGAGCCCTTCAAGAAAATCCACCGGGAAGAGGCCGTAGGCTTTATCCACAGGGCCAAAAAATCGGGCCTGGAAACCCATAACAGCCTCTGGATCAGTGCCGCCCTCAAAAGATTCGGATATACGGTTCCACGAGACGACACCCGAATCTGTACAGCGGTGAACGCCTATTTTTCCGCTTTCTTTGACTACTGCAGATTGATTCCAGGCACCCGTGAAATGCTCCGGGCCCTGGAGGGGCGCTACCGGTTGGGACTCTTGTCCAATTTCACCCATGCACCCGCGGCCCTCGGCCTGGTGGATCATCTGGGTCTGCGACCTTTCTTTGACGTGGTGGTGATCTCGGGGAAATTGGGCTTTCGCAAACCGAACCCCATCATCTTTGACCATCTGATGAATGGGCTGGGGGTTTCCAAAGACCAGATCATCTACATCGGCGACGACCTGGAGTCCGATATCACAGGAGCCAAAAATGCAGGCATTCAGCCCGTGTGGATGACCTATGTACGGGATCGCCACCTTGCTCCGGTGCCGGGGTACTTCGCCGATGCCGGGGAGCTCCCCGGGGAGGACACGCCCAGAATTTCCAACTGGGAGGACTTGCTTGGTATGCTGGCCGATGGTGTTTAGTGTTCAGACGACTCGACCATTTGAGCCATCGGCGACTCCACGACATCTCAAAGG
>JAWLET010000045.1:0-13455 GCA_041685955.1 Desulfobacteraceae bacterium
TGGGCCTCAGCGATAAAAGGGGGGATCACGCCCACGGACTTTCCGGCCCTCACCGGGCTGTTCACCCCGCCCGGAATGACCCGGAGAGCCTTTTCAAACAGGGTGTTCGATCGAATATTCTCCCTCATCAGAAATACTCCATGCTGGTTTTTTTAAACTCTTTTTCACTGAAAAGAAGCACATACTCAGTGATACCGGTGGCTTGGGAGAGTTGTGCTGCGATACGGTGACATTCATCCCTGCTGCCCCCGTGGACCATGGTGTAAAGCGCATAGGCCCAGTCCCTTTGAGGGGGTCTATAGTAGCAGTGGCTCACCGATTTGAATTCGGCCAGGATTCTTCCCAGTTTGTCGATCTGATGCTCGGGGACCTTCCATGCCACCATGGCGTTGGCCTTGAACCCTGCCTCCTGATGCCGCAGAGTAGCCCCGAAGCGCCGGATAATTCCCTTTTCTTTGAGCCGCCTTACGTGGGAAATAAATTCCTCCTCCGTAATCCCCACCGCCTGTGCCATCAGGGAAAAGGGACGGGGGTGCACAGGAAGATCACCCTGGATGTGACTGATAATTGCCTTTTCTATAGAATCTACCATAATTTTCCTGTCAATGGCTCTCCCGACTTTCCACGGGAATAGCGAATCAGGGTTTTGTTGTCAAGGAGGATATTGAAGCACCCTGCAGTCCCGCTTAGAAGGCGGGACAAATGTAAGGGATTTTGATCACTTTCAAAGTTCGCTCCCTGATCCCGGTGCAAGCGGGACAGCAGGCCGCAGGGAATGGGCTGGCTGGGCATTTTCAGCCAAATGCCGGGTTTATGACCTTGACAGTAAAGGCGATTCCCATTATTTTGTCACAGAAATTGACTGGCCTTAACATCAGGGGCGTCAGATCCCTGCACAATCTATGAGTGTTGCCTGTAATTGCGCTGCGCCTCTGTGACAAATCATCTTTAACACTGCCAAAGAGGCTGAAACCTGAATTCCGGCTCTCTGGGCGGGGAAACACCACATCAACGGATTTACCCATGAAACAGATCATCCTGGGAACAGCCGGGCACATTGATCACGGAAAAACATCTCTCATACGCGCGCTTACCGGCATCGACACGGATCGTCTCAAGGAGGAAAAGGAACGGGGCATCACCATCGAACTCGGTTTTGCCCATCTTGAGCTCCCTGGTGGAAAATTGCTCGGCATTGTGGATGTTCCGGGCCACGAGAAATTCGTCAAAAACATGGTGGCAGGAGCCACCGGCATCGATCTGGTGGCACTGGTGATTGCCGCAGACGAAGGGGTTATGCCCCAGACCCGCGAACACCTTGAGATCTGCGAACTTTTGAATACCCGACAAGGTTTGGTGGTGCTGACCAAAATCGACATGGTGGACCCCGAATGGCTTGAACTGGTACGAGAGGATGTGAGCGAATACCTCTCCGGTACTTTTCTGGAAGATGCGCCCCTGGTGGAAGTCTCCTCGGCCACAAAACAGGGAATGGACCGGCTAATCCAGACACTCGATACCCTGGCCGAAACAGTCCCTGAACGGGATATCGGGCATTTGTTCAGGCTGCCGGTGGACCGGGTGTTTTCCATGAAGGGGTTCGGCACCGTCATCACCGGCACCACCATATCCGGACGAATCCGGACCGGTGACGAAGTGACCGTATACCCCCAGGGCACCAATTCCAAGGTCAGGGGGCTTCATGTGCACAACCGGGAGGTGCATGAGGCCAGGGCAGGCCTGAGAACTGCCGTAAACCTTCAGGGCATTGAAAAGATGCTGATCGATAGGGGAAATATCATCGCCACCAAAGGGGCCTTGAGGCCCACCTACATGCTGGACGTGGCCCTTGACCTACTCCCCAGTGCACTCCGCAAACTCAAAAACCGGGCCAAGGTCCGATTTCACACCGGGACCTCGGAGATTATCTCCACTCTGGTGCTCTTAGACAAAGACGAACTCGCGCCCGGCGAAACCTGTTTTGCCCAGTTGAGGCTTGATTCCCCCACCGCGGTATTAAAGGGGGATCGGTATGTCATTCGAAGCTATTCGCCGGTCCATACCATTGGGGGAGGGGTAATCCTGAATCCCCTGCCCCGCAAAAAGAAACGTTTCTCAGATACGGTATTGGCTGAACTCCAAGGGCTCCATACAGGGGAGGAGAAAGAGGTACTGGAACGCTTTGTGGCCCTGGGCCGCTTTGAAGGGGTCGAAGAGGCCCAATTGTCCTTTCTGGCCAACATAAGCAAAAAGAAGCTGAGCGAACCCACAAACGCCCTAAAGGCCCAACAGCGCATTATCCAGTTCGACAAGGAACGGGCTGGCCTCATCCATGCGGATTTTCTGCAAAAGGCCCGGGACGAAATTCTTGAAAGTATCGCCTCCTATCACCAGCGTTTTCCCCTCAGATCCGGGATACCCAAGGAGGAACTGCGCTCCAGGACCCTCGGTTCCCGCAACCCCAAACTTTTCAACTTTGTGGTTCATCAGTTCCTGCAAGAGGGGGTGATTGATCAGGACAAAGACACGGTTCGGCTGAAAGCCCATCAGGTCACCCTGGCGGAAGATCAGCAGAAAACCCGGCAGCACCTGGAGGAGATCTACCAGAAGGGCGGCCTTCAACCCCCGTATTTCAAGGAAATCAAGAACACCTTCCCGGGCAACACCGCATCCGAGGTCATGGAGGTTATGGTAAAGGACGGTGTGTTGATCAAAATAAAGGAGGATCTCTATTTTCATAAACAGGCCGTCCAGGCCCTGGAAAAACAGCTTGTTTCATTCCTGAAAACTCACGGTGAAATCACCACCCCCCAGTTCAAGGAAATGACCGGGGCCTCAAGGAAGTACACCATCCCGCTTATCGAATATTTCGACGGATCCCAGCTAACGGTCCGAGTGGGCGACAGCCGGGTCCTTAGAAAAAAGTAAAGGGATCGATCCGTGAAACAAAAAACTGAAGGGCTCACGGCCGTCCTGAATCTCGGGGCCAGGGAACATATTGCCATAGTGGGCGGCGGAGGAAAAACCACGCTCGGTCTGAGGTTGGCCGAAGAAATGAGGGCGGGGAGAAAAAAGGTGGTTTCCACCACCACCACCAAGGTATGGTACGAAGAGGGAAACCGTTTTCCGCATCTGGTCCTCTGCCCGCCCGGTGCAGACCTGTTTGAAGCGATCGGCAAGTCCCTGGAAGAGGCTGGACACCTTTTCTTGGCCCGGGAGGGCCTGAATTCAGGAAAACTCGGGGGGATATCCCCAAAAGAAGCGGATCTTGTTTTCAATGGACTTCAGCTGGACCATGTGATTGTGGAGGCGGACGGGGCTGCAGGCCTTCCCCTGAAAGCGCCAGCCGGTCACGAACCGGTCATCCCATCTTCCACCACCCTGGTGATCGCCGTCATGGGCCTGGAACCCCTGGGACAACCGGTGGATCCGAAAACCATCTTCAGGTTCACCGAATTTGCGCAGATAACGGGCCTGAAAAAGGGGCAGCAGATGGGTACGGCCGCGCTTGCGAAACTGTTTCTGGCGCCTGAAGGCTTGTACAGAGGGGCCCCGGAATCGGCCAGGAGGATTGTATTCATGAACAAGTCCGATCTATGCGGGGATCTGACCGTAGCGGAACATCTGGCCTCTCTGCTGGTCAATCATTCCACAGGAGGGGTGGACCGGGTGGTCGCGGGTTCACTTCACAAAGAAGTTTATACCCGTATCGGGTGAGACAACCATATGAAAGACCTGTACAACACCTTAGCGCAATTGCTGGAGCAGGGCCGTTCAGCGGTACTGGCCACCATCATCAGACAGGAAGGCCCCTCGCCGAGAGAGATGGGGACCCGGTGCCTGATCCTCGAAGACGGCACATGCATCGGGACCATAGGCGGAGGAGTCCTTGAGGCCCGAACCGTGGCGACTGCGGGCCGAGTTTTTGACACCAACCGGCCGGAACGTCTCTTCTTCTCCCTGGAGGGCGTGGATGTGGCCGAATCGGATATGCTCTGCGGAGGGCAGGTGGAAGTCTTTCTGGAACCCGTTTCCCCTGCGTCTTCAGTCTGCCTGACCCTGTACCGGGAGGTAAGCCGAACAGTGACCCACGGAAAACGAGGGCTTATGGCTACGGTTATGGATCCGGAGGCGTGGATACAGGGTCCCCCGCCCAGGCTTTTTCTCACTGAGACCGGGACACCGTACGGTTCCCTCCCGCAAGGAGAAAAGATAACCGAAACCCTCATCCACCGGATGGACGCATGGATTCGTGCGAAACAGACGGTACTTATACCCCTGAAAAATGATGCGGGCACGCCCGTGCAGATCCTGGTGGAACCGCTCGGGGCGCACCCCTCCCTTTACGTGTTCGGGGCCGGTCACGTCTCCAAGCAGATCGTACCTTTGGCCCACCGCGTGGGGTTTAGGGTAACCGTTATCGATGATCGGGACGATTTTGCAGATAAGCGGCTTTTTCCAGAAGCCCGGCAGGTCCTCTGCCTGCCGTTTGAAGCGGTGATGGAACCGCTAAAGGTGGACAGATTCTCCTACCTGGTCATCGTCACCCGGGGACACATCCATGACCATACGGTCCTGGCCCAGTCCCTTCTTTCTCCGGCCGCGTACATCGGCATGATCGGCAGCCATCGAAAACGCGACATTATCTACCGTAAACTCATGGAGCAGGGGTTTACCCGGCAGGACCTGGCTCGCGTTTATTCGCCGGTGGGCCTTGATATCGGGGCCCAGACTCCGGAAGAGATCGCAGTAAGTATCGTGGCCCAACTCATACAGGTCCGGGCCGGGAGATTGAAATGGCCCTCGGCCCAAAAATGAGGGTACACCGGGCTGGTTGGGGTTTTGGGGTTTTCCCGCTCAGAGAGCGGGTGTTCCACAAATCATTCACACTATCTAAAGGACGGATCAACAATGGAGAAAAACTACCATGCATGGCTGTGGGAAAAGATGGGGGAGGACTGTGTTAACGCCTTGATAAAAAACGGTTTTGATGCCCATTTCGTCCCCAGTGTCCAAAAGGCCAAGGCGCTTATCCTCAATATGATTTCAGCGTATGAGACCTTTGGTTTTGCCGGCTCTGACACCACCCGTGCCCTCGGGGTACTGGAAGCGCTGGAGGCAAACCGTAAGATCATCTACGATCACTGGCAGGAGGGACTTTCTAAGGAAGCGGATCTTGAGATTCGCCTGCAACAGGGCCGGTGCCACTGTTTTTTGTGCAGCGCCAATGCGGTGTCCATGACCGGTGAACTGATCAATGTGGACGGCGTGGGGAACCGTACCAGCGCCATGGCCTTCGGACCTGAAAAAGTGGTGGTGGCGGCAGGCATGAACAAGGTCACTCATGACCTGGAATCCGCCCTCAGACGGATAAGGGAGGTCTCCGGACCCATGCGGGCCAGGAGTCTCAACATGGACACGCCTTGTGCCCGGACCGGTCGATGTACAGATTGTAACGTGCCTCAGCGGATCTGCCGCATCACCACTATTTTACACCGCAAACCCATGTTGACCGATGTTTCGGTCGTCCTTATAAACGAGGCATTGGGATTCTGATGACCCAGTCATGGCCAACCCTATGTACGATCCCCCCGCGGCGGGATTCAGGGAGTTTATTTATCACCGCTCGCGGAAAATCTCTTATGACCACCTGATGTCCCTGAATTTTATTATTTTGGCCTTTACATCAAGCCCGAGCCTTCATATATTATAGGGTTAAAGTTTTTCGGACAAAACAGACCCCGCTGTCACGAACAGGGGACCGGCAGGGATATTAAGGAGGCCGTTATGGCAAGAATAACCGTGGAAGACTGTTTGAATCAGATAGACAACCGATTCGCCTTGATTCACCTCGCTGCAAAGCGGGTACGGCAGTTGAGAAAGGGGGCAGAACCGCTGGCCGTCTGTAAAAATAAGGATATTGTGACCGCCCTGAGGGAAATCGCTGCCGGAAAGGTGGTCAAGGTCGAAAAAGAGGGTCTCGAGGATTACCTGGAGGATATTGAACCGACCTTACCCCTTGATCTGAGCCATCCTGAAACCGAGATGGCGCCTTTGGACCAGGCCCAAGGTGAACCTGAATCAAAAAAGGGAGAGAATGAATAAAAGAGATTATTACGAAGTCTTGGAGGTTTCCCGGGACTGCGACAACGGCGATATCAAAAAGGCCTATCGAAAGCTTGCACTCAAATATCATCCGGACAAAAACCCAGGAGATAAGGAAGCTGAAGACCGTTTCAAGGAAGCAGCCGAAGCATACGAGGTCCTGAGAGATCCGAAAAAAAGAGAAATCTATGATCGCTTCGGTCACGACGGCCTGGAAGGCACAGGCTTCAGAGGGTTCAGCGGGTTTGATGATATCTTCTCCTCCTTTGGTGATATCTTTGAAGGCTTTTTCGGGTTCGGAAGCGGAGGCGGTCGAAGAACCCGGGCCAGGCAGGGAAAAAGTCTTCGCTATGACATGGAGATGACTCTGGAAGAGGCTTTTGTAGGGAAAGAGGAGGAGATTTTTTTCCAGAAACTGGAGTCATGTCAAACCTGCAACGGAACCGGCGCCAGGCCTGGAAGCACACCCAAGACCTGCCCCACTTGTCAGGGAAGAGGACAGGTAGTCCGATCCCAGGGCTTTTTCCAGGTGGCCACCACGTGCCCCACCTGTCATGGCCAGGGCGAAATGATCAGTGATCCATGCCCCGACTGCAAGGGGGGTGGAAAAATACGCGTTGAAAAGAACCTGAGTGTGAAAATTCCGGCCGGTGTGGATACCGGCTCCCAATTAAGATTAAGGGGCGAAGGGGAATCCGGGGAATACGGCGGTCCCGCTGGAGATCTTTTTGTCGTCATTCATGTAAAAGAACATGATTTTTTCAAACGCGAGGATGATGATCTGGCATGTGACATCCCCATCTCCTTTGTGCAGGCCGCGCTGGGAGACGTCATCAAAATTCCCCTTCTCGGAGAAGAAGGTCATCATGAACTGGAGATACCTAAAGGTACGCAACCGGGTCAGGTGATCAAGATCCCGGGCAAAGGGATGACCAGTCTCAGGGGATTTCGAAAAAGAGGGGATCTCTTTGTGAGGGTAAACGTGAAAATACCTGAAAAACTGGACAGCAGGCAAAAGGAACTACTGTTGGCATTTGCCGATACGGAGGATTTGTCTTTATCCGACCGGAAACCTAAAGGGAAAAAGTTCTGGCAAAAATAAAGCAGGGAAGGACTTGTTCAAGCGGTTCCCGGGGTGTTGAAGACTTCCGGCATTTGCGCTTCTTTTTTATTGCTTTACATTGTCTTGAATCGGTGTTAAGGAGATGTTCCTTAATTCTGTGTTGGTGAGTGGAGCGAAAGATGCTAAACGAAAAGGATCAAGAATATTTCAAAGAACTGCTCAATGAAAGATTGGACGCTCTGTTAGGGGAAGCCACAAAGACCATGGAAACCATGACAGACCACGGGGAAACCTTTCCTGACCCTACGGACCGGGCAACCCTGGAATCGGAGCGGAACTTTACCCTTCGGATTCGAGACAGGGAGCGAAAACTGATTGCCAAAATCAAAGAAGCGCTTTCCCGGATCGATCAGGGCACTTTCGGAATCTGTGAAGAATGCGGTGGAGATATATCCCAGAAACGATTAAAGGCCCGCCCGGTAACCACACTTTGCATCAACTGCAAAAAAAGGCAGGAGAGCGAGGAAAAGCTCAAGGGACTCTGATCATCCATACAGCAATACAGAACAGAATAATCTGACTCAGATGAGGGAGAAATACGCTTTCGTATTCAACTTGAGATGGCACAGGAACCCAAAAGGCCGGCGCGATCATTAGCCCGGCCTTTTGTTTTGTGAGCAGTGTTGAAGGTATGAACCCTTACGATTTGAGATATGGCACAAAAAAAACAAAAAGCGGACCGTAAAGGAGAGGGCTCCCATGCCTCTCCGGACACGGTGATCACCACCCATGTCAACGCCGATTTTGATGCGCTTTCATCCATGCTTGCGGCCAGCAAACTTTATCCGGACGCCACCCTGGTGTTCCCCGGGAGCCAGGAAAAAAGCCTCCGCGATTTCTTTCTCCACTCCACATCCTATCTATTCGACTTTACGAAGATAAAACAGATCGATCTGGATCAGATAAAACGACTGATTCTGGTGGATACCCGGCAAAAAAGCCGCATCGGAAAGTTCGCCCAACTGGCCGGCAAAGAAGGAGTGGAAATCCACATCTACGATCACCATCCGGATTCTTCGGACGATATCAAAGGGGATGTGGAAATGGTGGAAAAACTGGGGTCTGCCACCGCCCTTCTCACTCGCCTGATCCGGGAACGGGAAATCGCCATCTCTCCCGATGAGGCCACCATTATGTGCCTGGGAATACACGAAGACACCGGGTCCTTTACCTTTTCCTCCACCACCAGCCAGGACTACGAGGCTGCAGCATGGCTGACCCGAAAGGGGGCCAATCATAATATCATTTCGGACATGATCACCAGGGAATTGACCGCCGAGCAGGTGTGGCTCTTAAACGATCTTACCCGGGCCGCCACCACCCGGGTGATCAACGGGGTGGAGATCGTTATCAGCAAGGTGATCAGGGATGAATATATCGGGGACTTCGCCGTATTGGTACATAAATTCATGGAGATGGAAAACCTGGATGTGGTGTTTGCCATGGCCCAGATGGAGGATCGCATTTACTTGGTGGCACGAAGCCGCATAGAAGAGGTCAATGCCGCGGAAATCGCCCTGGCCTTAGGGGGCGGCGGGCACCCCCAGGCGGCCTCCGCCACCATCAAAAACAAGACCCTGATTCAGGTGGAGCGGGCCCTCCAGGCCCTCTTGAAGAGCCGGATAAGCCCGGCCAGGCAGGCGAAACACATGATGTCTTCTCCTGTCATCCATATTTCCTCTCGGGCCAGCGTCAAAGAGGCCTCTAATCTGCTCACCCGCTTCAATATCAATGTGCTTCTGGTGATTGATGATGGGGTCCTGCAGGGATATGTCACCCGGCAGATCGTGGAAAAAGCGATTTTCCTGGGCCTTGGAGACTTGAAGATAAAAGAGTATATGCACATTGAATACGCTACCGTGGCGCCGGACACCTCCTTGAAGCAGGTGCAGGAGTTCATTATCAAGAACAGGTTGAGGGTCATTCCGGTGGTGGAAGACGGAGAGGTCCGGGGCGTTATCACCCGGACTGATCTTCTCAACATACTGGTGGGAGAACCGGTGATACCGGAATTTTTGTATCACTCCAAAAACGCCTCCCAGTTTGTACGAAAGAAATCCATGGCCGGTATCATGAAGGAACGGCTGCCCAGAAAGATCATCAACCTTCTCAAGAACATTGGCCAGGTGGCGGATTCACTGGGCTATAATGCCTATATTGTCGGGGGCCTGGTCAGGGATATTTTTCTCAAAAGAAAAAACCTGGATATGGATGTGGTCATCGAGGGCGATGGGATCCAGTTCGCCCACCAGTTTGCCCAACACCATGATGTCCGAGTGAAAAGTCACCAGAAATTCGGGACAGCCGTGCTGATCTTTCCGGACGGTTTCAAGGTGGACGTGGCCACCGCACGAATGGAATATTATGAATCCCCGGGTGCGCCCCCCATTGTGGAAACCAGTTCATTGAAGCTGGATCTGTATCGTCGTGATTTTACCGTAAATACCCTGGCCATAAAACTAAACCGGCGACACTACGGTACCCTGATCGATTACTTCGGGGGGCAGAAGGACCTCAAAGAAAAAGTCATTCGCGTCCTGCACAATCTCAGTTTTGTGGAAGACCCCACCCGCATGCTGCGTGCAGTAAGGTTTGAACAACGATTCGGGTTTACCATCGGCAAACTGACCCTGGCACTGATCAAGAATGCGGCAAAAATGGACTGGTTCGAAAGTGTCGCCTCCAGGCGGATCTTCCAGGAGCTCAAATTACTGCTCAAGGAAGATGATCCGGTGCAGGCCATAAAACGGATGGACGAACTGGCTCTACTCGGACTGCTCTCTCCCAAGATCCGGCTCACTCCATCACTTATAGCCCTTCTGGAGGAGATCCAGCGGGTCATTGCATGGTACCACCTCCTCTTTCTGGAGGAACCCCTGGCACAATGGAAGCCGTATTGGTATGGGCTCACCAGCCCGCTCAACAGCCAGCGCTACCAGCAGCTCGCCCCCCTTATGGGATTCAAAGAACCATCGAATACGCAAGGAAAAAGCCAGAGGGATCGGGGAAACAGGCTTCTCAATTTCCTTTATAAATTCGAGGGAACCAATTATGAACTCTATACATCGCTATTTTCATATGATACAGAGATGTTGCTGTACCTGATGGCCAAAACCGACAGCGAAAAAGTAAAGCGGCTCATATCACACTATTTCACCCGGCTGAAAGGCGCCGAAACCCTGGCCAAGGGAGAAGATCTTATTCAAGCCGGCTTTCGACCGGGCCCCCTGTTCAAAGAGATCTTTGACCGCCTTCTGGAGGCCCGGCTGAACGAACAGACAAAAACAAAGACCGATGAGCTCAACCTTGTGAAGCGGGAATTCGGCGGCAGGCTGACGAATGCCGCCGAATGATACCCAGCCTTCACGCCACCGGTTTTATGTAAACGCGAAAAATAAGACCGGATAAGACATTGAAGTGGATATTGATGTATCATCTCCAAAAGGGAGAAGCTCGAGGCCGGGGGTCGCCCTCCTGTTTATGAAGCTCATACCTGTGGAAAGGCATGAAAGGGGATAAGGGATAGATGAAGAAGGGGAAAATCGTAAGTGGAATGCGACCCACTGGAAAAATGCATCTCGGCCATCTGCATGGTGCGCTTTTGAACTGGAAATCGCTTCAGGAAACCTATCACTGTTACTACTTTATTGCAGACTGGCACGCTTTGACCAGTGAATATGCCCAGCCGGACATTATCAGGGAAAGCACCTACGACATCATTATCGACTGGATTTCAGTCGGTCTGGATCCTGAGGTCTCCACATTTTTTATCCAGTCCGATATCAAGGAACATGCCGAATTGTACCTGTTGTTTTCCATGATCACTCCCCTGCCCTGGCTGGAGCGAAACCCCACGTATAAAGAGCAGCTCCGTGAGCTGACCCAGCGGGATCTTTATACCTATGGGTTTTTAGGCTACCCCATTCTTCAGGCCGCGGACATCCTCATGTACAAGGCGAATGGAGTCCCGGTGGGCGAAGATCAGGCCCCCCACGTGGAACTGACCCGGGAAATCGCCAGGCGGTTCAATCACCTCTACGGCGAGGTCTTCCCGGTACCGGACGTGCTTCTAACCCCCATGTCCAAACTGCTGGGCATGGATAGACGCAAGATGAGCAAAAGCTACGGCAACGCCATATTCCTCACCGATTCAGACCAGGAGATCGACCGCAAGGTGGGACAGATGATCACCGATCCCCAGCGCGCCCGGAAAAATGATCCGGGCGACCCGGACGTATGCAATGTCTTCTCATTCCACGAGATCTATACGGAAACGGAAAAGGTCCGGGAAATCAAAGCGGCCTGCCCCGCCGCCGGGATCGGCTGCGTGGAGTGTAAAAAAATCATGGCCGCCGGTCTTAAAAAGGGCCTTGAACCCATAAGGGCCAAAAGAAGGGAGCTGGAATCGGACATGGACAAGGTAAAGGCGATCATGGCTGACGGAAACCGGCGGGCCAGAGCAGTGGCGAGAGAAACCATGGAAGCAGTCAGGGATGCGGTGAAGATCTGACTTCCCCCGCTGCCAGAGTCCGGCCTTGGGTGATATGGACTACGAAGTAAAATTGGAGATATTCGAAGGGCCGCTTGACCTCCTGCTTCATCTCATCCATAAAAATGAGGTGGACATCTTTGACATCCCCATTGCCACCATTACCCGCCAATATCTGGAATATATCGACATGATGCGGGCCCTCAACATCAGCGTGGCCGGGGATTTTCTGATCATGGCCGCCACTTTGATTCACATCAAATCAAAGATGCTGCTTCCCGGGCCCCAGGATGAGGAAGAAGAGGATCCCCGCTTAGAGATCACCAGGCCCCTGCTGGAATATATGCAGCTGAAGGAAATGGCCCAGGAACTTTCTGAAAGGGAAATCCTGGGCAAAGACGTATTCTCGAGACAGCCTCCATCCATGCAGGACCAGCTCGATGCAGAAGGCCCTCGGCTGGATGTGAGTCTTTTTCAACTCATGGATGCGTTCAAGCGCATCATGGATCAGACCCGTTCAGCTGCTGAGTTAACGGTACAGATGGAGAGATGGTCAGTCAAGGACAAGGCACAGCTTATTATTGAACACTTGAAAGAGCGGCGCACACTCTTTTTCCACGAACTGTTCAGTGACGACCACAGTATTCCTGAACTCATTGTGACCTTTCTGGCCCTTCTCGATCTGGTGCATTCAGGCCTGGTGAAGGCATTTCAACCATCTGAAGGTCAGGCGATTCAACTCAAGGCATCGTTTACTCAAGACATGGCGAACAGTGAGCAACATCATGGAAAAACCCTTGAAAATGATCATTGAGGCCCTTTTGTTTGCAGCAGACAAACCCTTGACCTCCAGGGATATACACAATGCTTTCCCCGAGTTCTCCCCAGCGGACATCACCGCGGCCCTGAATGAATTGATAGGGGATTATGAGAGAATGGAGCGGAGTTTCATGCTCAAGGAGGTGGCCCAGGGCTATCAGATCCGCACCCGATCCGATTATGCCCCCTATGTGCTCAAGATGCTCAGGAGTTCACCGGCCAGGCTTTCCAGGGCCGCCATGGAGACCCTGGCCATCATTGCCTACAAGCAGCCCATCATTCGACAGGAAATCGAGCGGTTTCGAGGGGTGGATGTGGGAGGAATTCTCAGGACACTCCTGGAAAAGGATCTGATTCGCATCGTGGGGCGTAAGGATCTTCCGGGAAGACCGCTGGTTTACGGTACAACCCGGAAGTTTCTGGAAGTATTCGACCTCAAGGATCTCCAGTCCCTGCCCAAAATGAAAGAGATAGAAGAACTTGAATCCGATGAAGCGCAACCACCGCAACAAAGATCAGAATCGGCAGCAGAAGGATCGGGGCCAGAAGAAAAAAATCCGTCCCCTCCTGCCGGGGAAGGGAGTTCCGCCTCCACCGATTGAGGGTGATTTTCCCAGCCGATCCCTGAGCGAATCCGGCATTGATGCATCCAAGCCCATGCGACTCAATCGCATCCTCTCTTTGGCCGGACTCACCTCGAGACGGAAGGCGGACGAGTGGATCCAAAAAGGCCGGGTGACTGTCAACGACCAACGGGTCCGGGCACTGGGGACGACCGCGCTATGGGGCAAAGATTTCATTGCCGTGGACCATCAGCCCATCCCGGGGCCGTCTGACCGGCTGTATCTTATGCTCAACAAGCCCTTCGGCACTGTGTGCACCCTTCACGATCCCCAAAATAGACCCCGGGTGACCGACC
>JAWLET010000046.1:0-13394 GCA_041685955.1 Desulfobacteraceae bacterium
TCCGAACAGGGACGTGGCCCTTCCCTTTACTCATCAGAGGATATTTCCTCCGCAGGTCTGTCTGACGGTGCATCTGTGGTTCCTACGGATGGGGATGGTGCTTCGGGCTGCCGTTTTTGGGCCTGGGCCTCTGACGCATCACTGATTTCCGCTTTGGATGCGTCTGCTGAAGCGCGGTCTTCGGAAGTATCCACCGCCTTGAGGTCCCCATCCTTCCGACTGATATACCGACCGGCTTCAGCAATCAGTTCCGCCGCCCTTGCCTCTGTAATCCCTTCCACCGGGATCAGGTCGGCCACCGTGGCTTTGGCCACATCCCACGCCGATTTAAAATCCAGCTCATACAGATCGGTGGCCCGTTTTTGCCCGATGCCGGGAAGCTCCAAAAGGGAGCTGTATCCTGATTTCAGGGCTTCATTATAATTGGTTTCGCCCACCACATCCAATCGCCAACCGGTCAGCCTGGAAGCCAGTCGCACGTTCTGACCCCTTTTCCCGATGGCGAGAGACAGCTGGTCATCCGGAACCACCACTTCCATGCTCCGATTGTCTTCATCCACGATCACCCGGGTGATTTCAGCCGGGGCCAGGGCATTGCAGATGAACTTGGCGGCATCCGGATCCCAGGTCACAATATCGATCTTCTCCCCCCGCAGTTCCTGGACCACCGCCTGGACCCGTCGACCCTTCATTCCCACACAGGCGCCTACCGGATCCACATCAGAATCCCTGGAACTTACGGCGATCTTGGCCCTTCCCCCGGGTTCCCGAGCCACCTGCATGATCTGCACAATCCCTTCGGTGATTTCCGGAACCTCGTTTTCAAACAGGGCCGCCAGAAAATTGGGATGGGTCCTGGAGAGTACCACCTGAGGGCCGCGACTGAACTGTTTCACTTCCAATATATACGCCCTGATCCTGTCCCCCTGTCTGTAGGTTTCTCTCGGCATCTGTTCCTTGGGGGGAAGTTCGGCCTCCACTCTACCGAGATTTGCAATAATGGAACCCCGGTCAAATCTCTGCACAATGCCGTTGACGATTTCCCCGCGCCGGTCTTTGAAATCATCGAAGACCATGTCCCTCTCGGCCTCTTTGAGCCGCTGCATAATAACCTGTTTGGCGGATTGCGCAGCGATCCTCCCGAAAGTATCGGGATCCATCTTGACCCCGAGGCTGTCTCCTATTTCAGATTCAGGATCCATTTCATGGGCCTGGGCCAGCGATATCTGAACATGCTCGTTCGTCACATCTTCCACCACTTCTTTGAACTCAAAGGCCTCCACTTCACCCGCTTCATCGTTATATCTCACTTCCAGATCATAATCCGGCCCGTATTTTTTTCTGGCGGCCGCCTTTACCGCCTCTTCAAGCGCGGTAATGAGCACATCTGAATCCACACCCTTTTCCCGACTTACCTGGTCAATAATCCGTTTCAAATCGGAAGCCATAATTTTGCTCCAAAAAAATGGTTAAAACGCCTGCCGTTATTGCACATGTCCCATACCTGTTTCACAATGATCGTCAAAGGATAAGCCACGGGGGTACATTCACTCCCCGAAGTCGTAAACAAGGTTGGCCTTTTCCATTCCGTCCAAGGGGAGTGCTACTCGGCCTTCTGTCACATCAAGATAGGCACTGCCGTCTTTTACAGCGATCAAGTATCCGGTAAAATTCCGCCGTCCCTTCAGAGGTCTCCTCATCCTTACTTTTATTTTTTCACCCTTCACCCGAATAAAATCCTTTTCCTTTTTAAGCGGTCTGTTGAGACCGGGAGAGGACACCTCCAGCACATACTCTTGCTGGAAAATATCGTTTATCTCTATGAGATCTTCGATTTCCCGGCTCACCCTGGCACAGTCGTCCACGCTGATCCCCCCCTGCATGTCCACATAGATGCGGAGCACCCAACGACCCTGCTCAAAGCGGTATTCAACATCCACAAGCTCTACATCCATTTCCTCCAGGACCGGTTCAATGAGCTGTATCACGGTTTGGACAGCCGATTGAATGTACTCTGAACGCATATTCCCCGGATTCATCGGTTTGCATCCATCACTGACACCATGTGGTGTGCACGCCATAAAAAAAGCGGACCCTGAGGCCCGCTTCCCCTCTGCAGACTGGATTGTCAAGCGCTTAATTACATAAGCTCCTTAATAAAATATAAAGGATTTATGAAAACCAAAAACGCCGTGTCCGCGATTCGAAGTAGACCATCCCTTGATGTGGAGTTGACAACCTCGAAAAGGGGGGCAGGCCGTCTTCAAAGAGGCCTGGAGCGGGCAACGGGGGTCGAACCCGCGACACCAAGCTTGGGAAGCTTGTACTCTACCAACTGAGCTATGCCCGCTCAATGGACCCGACCTTTGAAAACCGTACCTTTTTCAAATAAAACGGATCAATTCCGTTTTTAAGATACCATGAATCGGATTAAATTAATATATCTGTGTACGACAGTCAAGATATATTTTTGTCTTTATGCGTTTACTCTGCCAAAAATCTTGACATCGGGCAAGTATAAAAATAAGATTTGCATGTAATTCTGTCAAAAAGCGCTTATGCGGCCAAACCCAATTAGGGAGAAGAAAAACATCTTTGGAAGATGATTCAGAAAAAAGTTTTTTCGGCCTGATAAAATCTTTGATCAAAAAAAAGGCACACCTGGACCATAGTGAGGATCTGACCGATGAGATCCATGAACTCATGGATGAAGGTCAGGCCAGGGGATTCATCAGCGACGAGGAATCTCATATGGTCTACGGAGTGCTTGATCTGAAAGCGCAAAAAGCCCACTCCATTATGATCCCCCGAACCGAGATCTTATCCGCGTCCGTGGACTCCACACTCGGTGAAGTCATCGACCTGGTTACCGATTGCGGCCATACACGGATCCCCATTCACAGGGAAAATATCGATCAAATCGTGGGCATCCTGAATGCCAAAGATCTCCTCAAACTTCTGGGAAAAGACCCCGCCTCCGAGATTCCTCCGGAAATCCTGAGAAAGCCTTTTTTTGTGCCCAAAAACCGGCGCGTGAGCGAACTTCTGAAAGATATGCAGGAAAAAACCACCCATCTCGCCATCGTGACCGATGAATATGGCGGAACCGCGGGCATTATTACCATCGAGGATATATTGGAAGAGATCGTGGGGGAAATCATGGACGAGCATGACAATGAGGAACCGCTCCTGTCTTCCCTTGACGACGGGTCCCTGCTGGTGGATGCCCGGCTGGGTGTGGACAAATTGGAGGAGGCCCTTAAAAAAGAGCTGCCCAAAGGCGACTTTGAATCCGTAGGCGGGTTCATTATCCATCTGCTGGGAAGGATCCCCGAAGTGGAGGAAAAGATCTCCTTCGGCGATGTGGAAATGACGGTCAAGGCGGGAGACCAGCGGAAAATCGACAAAATTCTCGTTTCCTCTCCGGCCGGGTCAGCCGGGTTGCTACCCGACAAACCACAGTCCCCCCATTGCCCTTAACAGAAAATTGACCCCTTCTCGTAGAAAAACGGGAGTGTTGTTGAAACGTGCTTACAAAAACACTTGTCCCAAACCCCCTGTGTGCATACCCTCATGAACCTGTTTTTTCAATCGCCGGTGGCAAATCCCCAATCACCCCCTTCGGAACCACCTCATCCTGTCTTAAAAAACGTGTTACCGGCCGTTCTCTCCGGCGTTTTATTAACAGCGGCGTTTCCCCCCGGACATTTTTCCATGGTCGCATGGATCGCCCTGGTGCCGCTGTTGATGAGCATACGCGAGGCCTCTCCCAAGGTGGCCTTCCGACTGGGCTTTTTTTCGGGTCTGACACACTACCTTACCCTGATCTATTGGATCGTGGTGGTCCTGGGACGATACGGAAACCTGAATATCTTTGTGAGCCTCCTTTCTCTATTTCTCCTCTCCGCCTACCTGAGCCTGTACCTCGGCTTATTTTCCACCCTGGCGGTGGCCGTCAGGGGTTCCCGGTTCACCCTCTTGCTCCTGCCGGCCTTCTGGGTCGCCCTGGAATACGTAAGAGCCCATCTGATTAGCGGATTTCCATGGTGCCTTATGGGATACACCCAGTACAAGACCTTGCCCCTTATTCAGGTGGCTGATGTGGTCGGCGTGTACGGGGTTTCTTTTTTTATTGTCCTTGTAAATGCTCTCATTTTCAGGGCAATGGCTTATCATACGCAGCCCGGTCCCTGGCTCAAATGGGAGATGATCCTGGTCTTCATGGTCACCGGCCTGATACTCGCCTACGGTTTTCATTCCCTGTCCCAGCAAAACACCCATGAAAATACCGCTCCCCATTTGCGCACCGCCGTCATTCAGGCCAACATCGATCAGTCCCTGAAGTGGGATCCCGCCTACCAGACCGAGACCCTGAGAACCTATGAGAGGCTCACCCGTGGGGCATCGGTTCATCATCCGGAGTTGATCGTGTGGCCGGAGACAGCACTCCCCTTTTTCTTCCAGGATAATCTTCAATTCTCTCCCGGAATCTTCGCACTTTCTCAGGAAACCGGCGCCCTGTTGCTGTTCGGCAGTCCGGCTTATGAACGGGTCAACGGGGTCACACGGTATTACAACCGGGCCTATCTGATCACCCCGGGGTCCGGGGAAGTGGAAACCTATGACAAGGTCCATCTGGTCCCTTTCGGGGAATATGTCCCTTGCAGGGAGTTTCTTCCTTTCCTGAATCAGCTGGTTCAGGCCGCCGGGGATTTTGTTCCGGGCGAGACCGCGGATCCCTTGGTGGCAAACGACCTTTCATTGGGCGTTTTGATATGTTTTGAGGCCATCTTTCCAGAACTGGCCAGGCGCCTCGTAAACCAAGGAGCGAACGTCCTGGTCAACCTCACCAATGATGCCTGGTTTGGCATGAGCAGTGCACCCTATCAGCACCTCAGCATGGCGGTATTCCGCTCCGTGGAAAACAACCGGCCCATGATCCGCGCAGCCAACACCGGATTCAGCGCATTCATAGGACCCCGGGGAAAAATCCGGTCCCAAAGCAGCCTTTTTTCCCAAGCCGTGCTCCATCACTCCGTGGCGCTGAGAAACCATGGCCGCACCTATTACAGCCGTTTGGGGGACCTGTTTGCCCTGGGTCTGGTCTTTCTGTCAGCGGCGAAGATACTCCCCATCATATGGACCGCATGGAAAAAACGAAAGCCTGCGGCAGTTTTGAATCGGAGAAACTGACTTGAAAAATTCTTTTCATGACATAAAATAAGAGACATCCACTGCCAATTGAGGAGGGACTTTCATGTTTGACGACATTATGGAAAAAATCGATACCATTTTAAAAACACTTGATGAGCTAAGAGGCCATCTTTGACGTAGACAACCGAAAACAGACCCTCGATCATATAGAAAAGCTCATGCTGCGCCCCGATTTCTGGCAGAAAGATCAAGATGAGATATCCAGGCTTACCCAGGAGCGGGCTTCCCTCAGGGAACAGGTAGATACCTGGGAAACACTGCAAAGGGAAGCAGAGGACGCCAGACTCCTGATCCAGATGGCAGAAGAAGAAAACGATGCATCGACCTCGAATGAAATCCGCCGGGATGTGGAACAGCTGGAAAAGCGCATCAATGAACTGGAATTTCGATCCCTTCTCGGAGAACGGGATGATAAGCGGAATGCGATCCTGGCCATCAACGCGGGAGCCGGGGGTACCGAGGCCCAGGACTGGGTGGAAATGCTCTTCAGGATGTACACCCGGTGGTGTGAAAACAAGGGCATGAAAACCCGGGTGATCGACTTCCTTCCCGGCGACGAGGCCGGGATCAAAAGTGTCACCTTCACGGTTTCCGGATCCTATGCCTATGGCCATCTCAAATCAGAGCACGGCATCCATCGCATGGTGAGGATCTCGCCCTTTGATGCCACCGGAAGACGGCATACCTCCTTTGCCTCTGTCTCCGTGCTGCCGGAAATCGACACCGATATTACCATCACAGTGAACGAAAGTGATCTTCGCATCGACACCTACAGGGCCAGTGGACCCGGTGGCCAGCATGTGAACAAAACCAGTTCCGCGGTCCGGATTACCCATAACCCCACCGGGATTGTGGTCCAGTGCCAGAATGAGAAATCCCAGCACAGAAACAAGGAGATGGCCATGAAGGTCCTCAAGGCCAAACTCTATGAAAGGGAGACCCAAAAACGGGAACAAAAAAAGCAGGAGTTGCACGAAAACCAGCAGGATATCGCATGGGGCAGTCAAATCAGATCCTATGTTTTTAACCCGTACCGAATGGTCAAGGACCATCGGACCCATCTCGATGAGGGGAACGTGGACAAGGTGATGGATGGGGACATTGATATGTTCATGGATGCCTATTTAAGGATGAGATAGGACCCGGGACAGTCTCTGACTCGAAACCGGGTAGGGATATGGAGACACAACAGCCATCAAAGGCGGAGAGAACGATCCAAGAGCGCATGGCTGAAGAGGATCGTATTCAGGAGCGGATTGATGAGAAAGGCCGGAAATGGCGAAAGGTCTATTTGGGGGGCGGTGCACACGGCCGGAACTGGATCGAACAATTCAAGGAATTGGGAGAGATCAAAGTAGAGGAAGTGGAGTCAAGCGGCCTTAAATGTTTTGAGGCAGGCGGAGAAAAATTATACCGGGTCTGGTTGAAAATGGACCCTGCCAAACTCGATAACCTTTTTTGATGGCGTACAAGCATTTGAAGCGCGGGAAAAACAAAACGGACAGCCCTCCCCATGACACACGCCCTCAATCCGAGGCATGTGCATGCCCACGGGAAAGTCAAAAGGCGGGAATCATGAGCCGGTTCCTGACGTGGATCGCCCGGGGGAGTGATGAGGCCAAAAAAAACGGCGTATTCTGTCCCACCTGACAGATCAAACACTGAACCCCTGTCTGGCAGACAGGGATGAGGGTCAATGCCAGAGTAAAATTAATTTTTATTTGACAAAGAACATATAAAGACATATGTTATTGTTTTGTGCCGCGGGGTGGAGCAGTCTGGTAGCTCGTCGGGCTCATAACCCGAAGGTCGGTGGTTCGAATCCGCCCCCCGCTACCATGATAAAATCAAGGGTTAGCTCATATGGGCTGCCCTTTTTTTTGCCAAAAAACCATCTTCCAATCCTATCTTCAACCTCAACCCTTGCTGTCCGGCATCTTTTACTCTGGTAATCTTGCAGGTCACCCCTTTTTAACCGGGCTTTGCCAAAATTTCTCTGGAAAAACATGGCTATTTGCGTTAGAGAGAGCAGATTTAGAGGTGTGGGGGACCCTGATATGAAAAAAACAGCACTGAATCTTCTGTGTATCCTTGTCTTGTTGTTTTGTGCCTGCGCCAGGGAAGAGGTCAGCCAACAGCCGCCTCCGCCTCCGAAAGTGACCGTCTATGAGACCACAGCCCAGTCGGTGCCCCTGTACCAGGAATTTGTGGGCCAGATTTACGGCTATCAAGATATCGCCATTGCCGCGCGGGTGGAAGGTTTTCTGGAGGAAATCCATTTTAAAGAAGGTTCCCGGGTCAAAAAAGGGGCGTTGCTCTACACATTGGAAAGTCAGCAGTTTGAGGCCAATGTAGCCGCCAAGATGAGCGACGTGGCCAGTGCCAAAACGGTCTTGGCCGAGGCCAAGACCTACCTGGACCGAATCAAGCCCCTGGCCCGGGAAAACGCGGTGAGCCAAAGCGATCTGGATTCAGCCCAGGCTGAATATGATGTGGCTGTTTCATCGGTCAAGGCGGCCAAGGCCAATCTCCAGGCCGCAAAGATCCAACTGGGATATACCCGGATTTACTCGCCCATATCCGGCATTATCGGTAAGACCAGGGCCAAAGTGGGGGACTTTGTGGGTCGGTCTCCCAATCCCATTATCCTGAACACCGTCTCTCGAATCGACACCGTGCTGGTGGAGTTTTTCATTACAGAATCCGAGTACCTGGCGTTGATGCGTCACTATCTCACTGAAACCGACCCGAAAGATCCGGAAGCTGCCCAAAAATCCGACCTTGAGCTGATCCTGTCCGATGGGTCCGTTTACGCCCACAAGGGCAGAGCCGATTTCCTGGACCGCCAGGTGGATCCCTCCACCGGGGCCATGCTCATTCAGGCCTCCTTCCCCAATCCCGGGGAATTGCTCCGACCGGGACAGTTTGCCCGGGTGAGAGCAAAGGTTGAGGTAGTGAAAGACGCCATCCTGATCCCCCAGCGATGTGTAATGGAACTGCAGGGCAGTTTCAGCGTCTATGTGGTGGACCCTGAAAACATCATCGGCACCAGGGAGGTCCAGGTAGGTCCCAAGATCGGGTCCTTCTGGCTTATTTCAGACGGCCTCAACCCCGGGGAAAGAGTGGTATACGAGGGGCTTCAGAAGGTGAAAGATGGGATTGAAGTAACGCCCGCGATCAAAGACATTCCACTTCCGGATAAAGAAGACAGGTAATGGGGGATCCAGCAAACAAGGGGAATTTTTTTGTCAGGCGTCCGATTGTGGCCATGGTCATTGCCATTGTTATCCTGGTGGTGGGCATGGTGTTCATGCGCGGCCTTCCCGTGGAGCAATACCCGGACATTACCCCCCCCGTGGTGGAGGTGAGCGCCCACTACACCGGGGCCGATGCCGTCAGTGTGGAGCAGTCCGTGGCCACGCCCCTGGAACAGCAAATCAACGGCGTGGACAACATGATCTATATGAAGTCCACCAACGCCAGCGACGGGTCCATGACCATTCAGACCTCTTTTGAAGTCGGCACGGACCCGGATATGAATACCGTATTTACCCAGAACCGGGTGGCCGCGGCCACGGCCAAACTCCCTGAAGAAGTCACAAGATACGGTGTAACCACCCAAAAATCCCTTCCCAACATCCTGATGTTGATTGCGGTTACCGCCCAAGATAACCGATACGATCAGCATTTCCTCGGGAACTATGCCCTCATCAATATCAAGGATATCCTGGCCCGCATCAAGGGGATCGGACGGGTAAACGTCATCGGGGCCAGCGACTATTCCATGCGCATCTGGATCAAGCCCGACCGCCTGGCCCGGATGGGCATTACCGTGCCTGAAATCAAAAACGCCATCAGTGCGCAGAGTGTGATCGTGCCGGGGGGCAAATTCGGCGCCGAGCCTGCACCGCCGGGTACGGAATTGACCTATACGGTGCGGCTGCCCAAGCGCCTTCAATCCGCAAAACAGTTCGGTGACGTGATTATCCGGACCGCCCCGGATGGGTCCCAGGTGAAAATCAAGGACGTGGCCCGGGTGGAACTGGGAGTGGAAACCTATAATGCCTTCACCCGCTTGGATGACCGGCCCTGTGCCATGATCGCCGTGTACCAGGCGCCCGGTTCCAATGCGGTGGCCCTGGCCGAACAAATCAAACAGACCATGGAGACGCTCAAAGGGTCCTTTCCGGAGGGTATCCGTTACGACATCTCCTTAGACACTACGCTCGCCATTACTGCGGGCATTGATGAAATTGTCGAAACCCTGTTTATCGCCCTGGCCCTGGTGATCATGGTGGTCTTCATCTTTCTTCAGGACTGGCGGGCCGCCCTGATCCCCACCCTGGCCATCCCGGTTTCCTTAGTGGGTGCATTTGTGGTGTTCCCCCTGATCGGTTTCACCATCAATGTGTTGTCCCTGCTGGGTCTGGTGCTGGCCATCGGGATTGTGGTGGATGACGCCATCGTGGTGGTGGAAGCGGTCCAGATCAACATTGAAAACGGCCTGAACCCCAAGGCCGCCACCATCAAGGCCATGGATGAAGTAACGGCCCCTGTGGTGGCCACCACCCTGGTCCTGGTGGCCGTATTCATTCCGGTGGCGGTCATGGGCGGCATCACCGGCAGCCTGTATCAGCAGTTCGCCATTACCGTGGCGGTTTCGGTCCTGTTCTCATCTTTGTGCGCCCTCACCCTGAGCCCGGCTTTGTGCTCTTTGCTGCTCAGGAAACAAAAACCCTTTCGAGGCCCCCTGGGGGCATTCTTCAAACTGTTCAACCGGGTCTTTCAGAAGTCCACCAATGCCTATGTGGGGGTTACCCGGGCCCTGATGCGGAAAATCGCCATGGGCGTGATATTTATCGTCATCCTTACCGTGGTCCTGGGTATGCTGGGAAAATCCATTCCCGGAGGGTTCATGCCTGAAGAAGACATGGGCTACCTGATGGTCAATGTCCAGTTGCCCGATGCGGCATCCCTTCAACGCACCAATGCGGTCTGCAAACAGGTGGAAAAGATCATCAGGTCCCATGACGAGGCGTCGTACATTACCACGGCTGCGGGATTCAGCCTCCTTTCAAACAGTATGAGCCCCAATACCGGATTTATTTTTGTATCTCTCAAAAACTGGGACCAAAGGCACATCACGGCCAATGAACTGGTGTCGATCTTGAATACGGAATTTTACCTGAGCGTCAAAGAGGCCCAGGTGTTTGCCTTGGGTCCGCCCGCCATTCCGGGACTGGGAAACGGCTCCGGATTCAGCCTCATGATCCAGGACAAGGCCGGAAATTCCCCGGCTTATTTGGGGGAACAGGCCGGAAAATTTATCCAGGCGGCCATGAAGCGGCCGGAGATCGGTTCGATATTTACCACGTTCCGGGCCGACGTGCCTCAGCGGTACATGGACATCAACAAGGATAAGGCCCTCAAGGCCGGGGTCTCCTTAGACAGTATCTACACGACCTTGGGGGCTTTTTTGGGGGGAGCTTATGTCAATGACTTCAACCGCTTCGGAAGGCTTTACAAGGTGTACGTTCAGGCCGAGCCCCAATACCGGATCGATGAGGATCAGATCGACTTTTTCTATGTCAATAACAGCGAGGGCGAAAGTGTCCCCCTGTCCACCTTTGTGAATATCCGCAATATCGCGGGCCCGGATTTTACCAATCGGTATAACCTGTACCGGGCCGTGGAGCTGACCGGAAACCCGGCAGACAACTTTACCTCTGCCCAGGCCCTGGAGGCGCTGGAGGAGACAGCCGCCCGGGTCCTCCCGGACGGCATGGGATATGAGTGGAGCAACATGAGCTACCAGCAGAAAAAGGCCGCCGGCACCGGTTCGGTGGTGTTTCTTTTTTCACTATTGTTTGTTTTTCTGATCCTGGCGGCCCAGTATGAAAGCTGGTCCCTTCCTTTCAGCATTCTTCTCGGGACTCCCTTTGCCATATTCGGCGCGTTTTCGGCCCTCTACCTGGCGCGTAGGGTGAGCCAGAGCTATGAACTCAATGTATTTGCCCAGATCGCCCTGGTGATGCTCATTGCCATGGCTGCCAAAAATGCCATCTTGATTGTGGAATTTGCCAAGCTGGAATTCGACAAAGGGCGTTCTTTGTTTGAGTCGGCAGTAAATGCGGCAAAACTGCGCTTTCGGCCCATATTGATGACGGCCTTCTCTTTTATCCTGGGCGTGCTGCCCCTTGTGGTGGCCACAGGGGCCGGGGCCGAGGCCAGAGTGGTGATGGGCATGGCGTTATTGGGAGGGATGAGTGCGGCTACGCTTCTGGGGGTTTTTTTCTATCCCATGCTCTTTGTCCTGATCGGGAAAATGGGCCGGTACGAAAAAAAACGGGAGATGGAGGCACAAAAAAGGTGAACGGCTGTTCGCAGGTTTCAGGTTTCGGGTTTCAGTATGAGTAATCAAAAAAACAAGCACCTGATTATCCTGGTCTGAGCTCAGTACCCCTCTGTAGACATGTAGCCATTGCCACGATTCGGCTGCGGCCAAGGGTTTCAGCATTCGACAGATACCCTACTGACACCTGACACGTGACACCTAACTAATACAAGTCGTTCAGATGGCAAAGCCACTGAACTCTGACCTGGTCCAGAGGACCAGGGTTTCTATATTGGACTAAAACCTGAAACGCAGAAACCCTTACAGGTGTGAGGTATCCATGACGCGCCCATCTTCAGCAATAGCGAGAGACTTATTGATCCTATCCATTTGTGTGGGCCTTTCCGCCTGTGCAGTGGGACCGGATTTCAAGCCGCCGGAGGTGAAAACACCTCAAAATTACCGGTTTGATAAAATCCCGGAAGAGGCCATGATCAACCTGAAGTGGTGGGAATTGTTCCATGATCCGGTCCTGTATACACTGGTGACCCAGGCCCTGGAGCACAATCGGGACCTGAAAGTGGCCGCCAGCCGCGTGGACCAGGCCCGAGCCACCCTGGGGTATACCCGGGCCGATGAATACCCCGCCATCAATATCCAGGCCGGTGCCGGGACCGGAAATCTTTCCGGCGGGACCCGGTCGGACACCCGAAACAGCTACGCCTATGCCGCACCTGCCTTGAACTGGGAAATCGACTTCTGGGGCAAGTTCCGCCGGGCCACAGAGTCGGCCAGGGCCGAACTCATGGCCTCCGAATATGCGCTGAGGACCGTTCAGATCGGATTGATCTCAGAGGTGGTGGGGACCTATTATCGCTTGCTGGATTATCACCAGCGGGTCAACATATCCCAGGAAACGCTTAAATCCCGGCAGGAAAGCCTGGATATCATCCAAAAGCGGTTCAGGCGGGGCGTCATCACCGAACTGGATGTCAACCAGGCCCAAATCCAGATGGAAATCGCCGCAGCAGCCATCCCCCAGTATGAACGGGCTGTGGCCCAGACGGAAAACGTGCTCAGTATTTTGATAGGCACGCTCCCGGAGCCCGTCCAGACGGGAAAGGGGCTGGATCTGGTATCCCCGCCCCCGCAAGTCCCTCTGGGGCTGCCGGCCAACCTTCTGGAACGGCGGCCCGACATTGTGGAGGCCATGTATCGACTCGAGGCCCAGACCGCCAGCATCGGCATAGCCGAAGCCATGCGGCTGCCGGCCATTTCCCTAACCGGCATGCTGGGGGTGGCCAGCAGTGAACTCTCGGGCATCACCTCTGAAGGCGGGGCATGGTCGGCCAGTGGCGGCCTGTTCGGGCCCATATTCGAGTTTTATAAGAATGTCAGACGGGTGGAAATCGAGGAAGCCAAGACCCGGGAGGCCCTCTATACTTACCAGAACACCGTCTTGATCGCGTTTCAGGAGGTGGAAGACGCCCTGGTGGAAATCGATACCTATCAAACGCAATTGGGCGCGGTCCGGAGAAAAGAGAAGGCAGCCAAAAACGCCAATCGACTGGCCAAACTGAGGTATGACCGGGGGGTCAGCAGCTACCTCGAAGTACTGGAGACCGAGCGGGCCCTGTTCAGGGCCCAGCTGGAACTCTCGGAACTGAAGCAGCAGTACTTGACCGCCTATGTCAAGCTGTATAAGGCATTGGGCGGTGGATGGCCCACCAAAGCGGGCATAAAACAGATTAAAAAAAACGGGTCATAAACCCAGTTCCACCCTTCTCTACAGTTTAACCGGGCACATACTTCGCGCCTTCAGATAGTGCTCAGGCAATCCGTTTCG
>JAWLET010000321.1:0-3059 GCA_041685955.1 Desulfobacteraceae bacterium
AACCTCTGAACCTCTGAACCCAACCAATGATTGAACAGCATGCAGAAGTGATATTCAATGATCCGGTTGCCGCAGACACCTGCCTGATGGGGCTGAAATCCCGGGAAATTGCAGCCCGGGCTCATCCGGGGCAGTTTGTCATGGTAAGGGTGGGACCGCATGCGGATCCCCTGTTGAGAAGACCTTTTTCCATCTGCGGGGTCTGGGAACAGGACTGTTTTCTGATCCTCTACCGGGTGGTGGGCCGGGGCACCCGGATGATGGCCGATGCCGGGTCAGGGGACGGATTCGGCATTCTGGGCCCATTGGGAACCGGTTTTGATTTCCCTGAGCAGCCTGAAGGGTCCCTTCTGGTGGCAGGGGGCATGGGCATCGCCCCGTTGGGCTTTCTGGCCGGACGCATGGACCGGGATATGCATCTGTTGGCCGGATACGGATCCATCGATCAGCAGATCCCTGTACACGCCCTGGGACTATCCCCCGGCACGGTCTTAACGGCTACCGAAGATGGATCAGCCGGTCATCATGGCCGGGTCACCGACCTCCTGGAGGAGACATTGAAGCGTTCACCACCCACACCCACCAGGGTATATGCCTGCGGGCCTACACCCATGTTGAAGGCGGTGGCGGGTCTGATCCTGAACCGAGGGGTTTTCTGCCAGGTCTCCTTGGAATCCACCATGGCCTGCGGACTGGGGGCCTGTCAGGGGTGCGCGGTCCCCGCCGCCCCCGGCAGGGACCGTAAATATTACCATGTATGCCAGGACGGCCCTGTATTTGATATCGGGGCCATAGACTGGGAGCAGATTTAACCCGATGTCCCCTGTTGATTTGAATGTCCGGCTCGGCCCCCTGGAACTGAAAAATCCGGTGCTCACTGCATCGGGCACCTTCGGGTACGGCCGGGAGTTTGCCGAACTCGTGGATCCCAGCCGCCTGGGGGGGATGGTGGTCAAAGGGATCTCCCTCAAGCCCAGGCCGGGCAATCCACCGCCCCGGATTGTGGAAACCCCGTGCGGCATGCTCAACGCCATCGGACTGGCCAACGTGGGCCTGGATGCATTTTTGAAGGAAAAGCTTCCCTGGCTGCAGACGCTTCATACGGCGGTCATTGTCAATATCTACGGGCATACCCTTGAAGAGTATGCACAGGTGGCCGCAGGGCTGAACGGGATAGAGGGAATTTCCGCCCTGGAAGTCAATATCTCCTGCCCCAATGTGGCCCGGGGAGGGATGGCCTTCGGCGCCGACCCGGACATGTCGGCCCGGGTCACCGAAGCGGTATTAAAGCACATCGACAAACCCGTCATTGTCAAACTCTCCCCCAATGTTACCGATATTGGGGTCATTGCCAGGGCCGTGGAAACTGCAGGGGCCCACGCGCTCTCCCTTATCAATACCCTTACCGGCATGGCGATCGACATTGAAACCCGAAAGCCTGTTCTGGGAAACAGCTCCGGCGGTCTGTCCGGCCCGGCGATCCGGCCGGTGGCCCTGTACATGGTCCATCAGGTGGTAAAGGCGGTCCGCATACCGGTCATCGGAGTGGGGGGGATTGTCACTGCGGAAGACGCCCTGCAGTTTCTCATGGCCGGCGCCAGTGCGGTGGAGGTGGGGACGGGCAACTTTGTTTATCCAAAGGCCACCCTGGAAATGGTAGACGGCCTGACCCGATTCTGCGAGAAAAAGGGGATTCCCGCCATCACGGAAATCATCGGGGCCGCTCAACAGGATTGCTGATTGATGATTTGACGTTCTTCTTTGATCCTTTCCGTTTCAATCCCCATACCGCTTGAGCTGAAACAGCTTTTTGTCCAGGGTGGCGACGATGTGGTAGAATTTGTCCTGGGGGACATAGATGTACGGGACATCCTCCATCCTGCGGTAGAGGAAGTGGGAGAGGATCATCCGGTTGACCGCCCGGTGGCCGATGATCATGATGTTGAGGGAGTTACTGCTTAAAAAAAGGGCCTTTTTGATTCCCCGGTCCACCCGTCCTTTCATGGAGACATAGCCTTCCCCGCCGGGGTAGATATAGTTGTATTTGTCCACCTTCCGGGAATGGTAGACATCGGGCATCTGTTCCCGTATTTCTTCATAACTCATGCATTCGCAGACCCCGGAGTCGATCTCATTGAACTCTTCGATCGGAATGATGGTACAGGTTTCCTGTCGGTCCTTGATGGGAACCGCCGTCTGTATGGTCCGCTTCTTCTTGCTGGTAAATATGATGGGCACAGGAATCCGTTCAAAATATCGGGCCAGCTGTTGGGACTGGACATTTCCGTTTTCGGTCAACCCTGAATCCCCGCCGATCCGGTTCTCCAGATTGAAATAGGTCTCCCCGTGGCGGATGAGATAGAGGTTTCTGATGATATCGGTCACAAGACAGTCCCGAATCCGGTCATAGAAGGGAATGTCCACTGCCACCTGTTCCTGGAGAATCTGATTGTTCAAAGAATCCAGCTTCAAAAAGTTTTCTTCCCTCTGTAAAGGCGAATAGATGGACTCATAATAGTGAATACGCTCCGTAAAACTCCTGACCGCCGCCTCCTTGGACAGATGGCTGAATTCCGGAAGGGCGACCTTTCTCTGAATGCTGGATCTGAGGATCCTCTGATCATTATTGATGCATTCAATGAACAGGATGGGCTGGGTGGTGATCAATTCCCGGATCTTGGCCCGCCGCTTGAGGCTCACGTTGGTGGCGTCCAGGATGGCCACCCGGCCCCCTCCCTGTATGAACCGCTGGGCCCTGGAGATATTCATAAGCGCAATCTTTTCCCGAAACGCCACTCCCTCCTTGTTTTCCGGGTCGTAGAATTCAGGATAAGCGGTATTCCCGTGGCTCAACCGCCTTCTCAACTGCCCGTTGTTGAAGATACGGGTGCGGATCCCGTCCCTTTCCAGGTTTTCTTTCAACTTGCCGGCAATGGTGGTTTTCCCCCTTGCAGGGAGACCCACCATGACGATGTAGAGTTTCTGACGGCTCAAAAGGGCTTCCTCCTTTTTTTAAAGCTGCGAATCACATCATGAAATGACCGGTGGTCTTCACATGC
>JAWLET010000322.1:0-3057 GCA_041685955.1 Desulfobacteraceae bacterium
CTGCTTTAAGGACGTGGCGCATCTCGGAATACAGGCGTTTTATGTCCTTTTCACTCAGCTCTTTGCTTTGGGTCCCGGGATGTATGCCTGTCTGAAACAGAATCTCATCGGAATAGATGTTACCGATTCCAGCGATCCGGTTTTGGTTCATCAAGGTGGATTTTATGGAGGCGGTGGTCCCCTTGAGGATCCGCGCAAACCGGTCGAGATCCAGATCCGGGTCCAGGGCATCCGGACCCAATTGACTTTCCTGGATAAAAGAAGCCGGGTCATCCGTGAGCGTCATCATTCCCAGTTTCCGCTGGCAGTCATAGGCCAGATGGTAGCCGTTGGCAAAATCCACGAGGAGCCTGGTATGGAACGGCTGATGGGCAGCATCCTTGAAATACTTAAGAAAGCCGGTCATGCCGAAATGAAGCACAAGCCAGATCCCTTTTGAGGTCTGTATGAACAGGTATTTGCCATGCCGGAGTCCGGACTCAAAGGTCTCATTCTTTAGTGCCTGTTTCATCTGGGCAATGGATACCTCTTCCAGCATCTCCCCGCTGAATATCTCTACCGCATCAATTTTTTTATGAAATGAAGTGGTCTTTACATACTGCTTGAAAACTTCCACATCCGGCAGTTCGGGCATGTGATCTCCTCCTGAAGGTTCAAAGGTTAAAGGTTCAAAGGTTCAGGGTTGAAAGGACCTATCACGCCCCGTATTTTCGCAACCGTCCGGCATGGGCCAGGGCCAGCCCCATCAAATGAACACCCGGCCGAAGCCCCAGGATGCCTTTCGCACATAAGATACTCATCAAAGGATTTAACCGCGTCCACTCTTTGAATGACATCCACCTTCCGGGCGGATCAACCTCTGAACCTTTGAACCCAATCTTTTCCCATCCGCCCGGCCGGACCAATGGGGTCTGGAATGTAATTTAGCCCGTTTGATCCTGTAACCCCTTCAAATATTTGGGACCCGCCCTCCCCTCACCTCACGCGGCTTATTCATACGTACCTGGATCTACACCCTACCCCCAAACGGAATCAGGTCTCGACCCCATTTTTTTTGTCCCCTTTTCGTGAATATGCTCGGTAGCAATACGACAATCTATAGATAAGGAGGAAATAAGATGAGATTACGAAGCATGGTTGCACTGCTCATTATTGCAGGTGTATTTGGCATAATAGCGGCCCTGTGGAGCGGTTCCGGAACTGCCCTGGGACCGGTGCGCATGGGAGAAAAGACCTTATCCTCAGGCATACGGGACACCATGATGGTCTTGACGCTGATCGGGGGTATCGGCGCCCTCATTACAGCATTCACGGTCAAGACCTTCGGTCGAAGAATTCTGGGAATCGCTTCTCTGGTATTCGGGGCATTCATGGTACCCACATTTTTCTTCCAAGCCAATGTACTGTCGATCCTGTCGGTGATTCTGCTAACCATCGTGGGGATCACCCTGTTGGCCCGGCCCGTTAAAGAACCGTCAAGCCCCACCACTACCACCATATGACAAAACGGATATGGGGATTATTGACACTTCGTGTATGTTAGCTTTTTACGCCTGAAGATCGGGCTCAACGCCGATTAAGGAGGGTCTTATGCTCTGGAGTACTCGTAATCTTATGGAAATCGTCATTCAGGCCGAGGACGACGAAGTGGGCCGATGCAAGGATTTTCTGGTTGACGACACAGACTGGTATATCCGCTATATGGTTGCAGACACCCATAAATGGCTTCCGGGCCGGAAGGTGCTTATCTCTCCCATTGCATTGGGCAATCCTGACCGGGAACTAAAATCCATTCCGGTTAAAATGACCCGTGCCGAGATAGAGGCCAGTCCGCCGCTGGATGAGGCCGCGCCCGTCTCTCGCAGGTATGAGAGGCAATATTTCAGGCACTTTGGCTGGGCTCCATATTGGATTGGACCAGCGCCCTGGGGGGGCGTCCCCTATCCATACTTGGCATTCGAAATGGAACAAAAAGTTCAGGATGAAACTGATGAGGATCCCGAGAAATGCCACTTGAGGTCGATCAAAGAATTAACCGACTACAGTGTCCGGACCGAAGGCGAAGACGTCGGCAGTCTACACGAATGTATGGTAGATGTGCCTTCCTGGGCCATGCGCTATCTCGTGGTGGACATCTCGAAATGGTATCGACTCAAAGGGCGTAAGATTTTGATTATCCCGGACTGCGTGACCGATATCGACTGGGCTGATGCTCAAATCAGCATCAGCATTTCCAGGGAGGATATAAAAAATTGTCCGGAATATAATGCGGAAGCCACGCTGGACCGGGATTTTGAGATTGTGCTGCACGACTATTATGGCTGGCCCAGGTATTGGGAGAATGTCAACTGGTAACAACCCTCAAACCTTTTAACCATTTATGGAGGGAACCATGATTGTACCGCTTGAGACCTATTTCAAAGGCATTCGGAAAACAGATGCCATTGAAGCGCTTATTGAGGAACATGTAAGCAAGCTGGAGCGTTTCTGCGATCATATTACCAGTTGCCGAGTCGCCGTGGAGCGTCGCCACCAGCATCAGCGCTCAGGACAGCCGTTTCGGGTCCGCATCGACATGAAGGTGCCTCCGGGACACGAGGTTGTGGTGACCAAGGATTCCAGTGAGGGAGATCTTCACGATCAACTGCAGGTGGTGTTACGGGAGGCATTTGACGCAGCTGCTCGACAACTGAAAAGGATTGATGAAAAGCAAAGGGGAGAGACCAAACGGCATCCGGATCAGGAAACAGCTGGGTTTGTATCCAAACTTTTTCCGGATGAGGGATACGGTTTCCTCAAAGCTCTGGACGGCAGAGAGATATATTTTCATAAAAACAGCGTGCTGCACAATGACTTTGACCGATTGGACATCGGCACCGGGGTCCGTTATGTGGAAGCGCAGGGCGAAAAGGGTCCCCAGGCCAGTACGGTGGACATCGTGGATAAGCCCGGGCCCCATGTTGAAGAATAATGCGAAGACGGGTTTTGGTTTGCTACATGATAGCCATGGTCCAAATAGAGACTTGCCCCATTTAAGTTTCTATCCCGGATGCATAA
>JAWLET010000323.1:0-3053 GCA_041685955.1 Desulfobacteraceae bacterium
TTTGCATCCCGTTCCGGCGCACCGCTCGAAATCGTGTCAAAAATCATCCTCAGGCATTCCAACCTGTCGACCACCCAAAGATACCTCGGAAAAGTGAGTGATATCGAGGCGATGCGGTGGATTGACAGCATTCATGGATAATTTCAACAGAACCCGGGCTGAAGGCCAAGACGGCTCAGCCCGGAAAAATAATGTTTAGATCTGGCAGGGCTCTGATCCTGGCTGTCTAAAAGGTGATGGCACTGCTTATAGGTAAACTTCTGTTGGCTAAGACCAAGTCATGAGGAAGTCTGAGGATTGTAGCCCTTCGATTTGGTGTAGTCGGTTTATGCCAACTTAGCTGATGAAGTCTTGTGAGGGCCAAGTCATAGAATATTATATGGATAGGACTCATTTCGGGGACTTTTTCAATTGGCGGGTGGCCTTTAGACGATCTGTCGGATTCACAATTCAGCGGCATTAGGGTTCTTGAAAAAACTTTTTCCTCTGATTTGAACGGCATATGTCATATTTCAAACCATGCGGCAAGCCGTTGATTTCCATAACGTATCAGCACTCTCGGGGGACCCTTTCAGATGATCGTATCACAACCCCACACCTGTTAAAAACTGTTCGGCATATTCATTCCGATCAAGATGATTTCGGTGACCACCAAAAGCGATTCCAGGTTCTTGAGCCGCCAGTGGACATCGTGGCTATATCCAAAATCACCGAAACTGTGTGTTTACGCCATGGAGCTGGCTCAAAAAGCCAAGGCCTTTCTCCAGAAGGAGGAGGAAAAGCTCGCCGCCGAGAAGGGAAAGGAGCTAAGTAAGGTCCTCAAGGTGGTGGTTACCGGACCTTGGCGGGTCTTCAAGAAGAATATCCTCGGGGAGCCGATCCAGTACACCCTGCCCATTGCCACGGTGGTCCAAAATGAGACCGAGAAGAAGGAGGATCTGACCCGGGTCTACCTGAGCACCATGCTGACCCAGGAAATGAAGGGCGTGAAAAAGGCGCCGCCCTACCTTGGCGCCACTGTCGGGGACAGCTATTACATCCGGCCCTCCGCCGTGAAGTAAAACGTAGAACGCAACTTATTGTCTAAGCGCGGCAAGTATTGCTGCTGCGGCCGCCAGACTCGGGGGTCTCAGATCGTAACCAATCTGGTCCCAGAAGTCGCAGTTTGAAATGGGGTTGACAGCAATATAACGTTCGGGTGTCACCAAAATCATATACTCCATGAGGGATTGTGTGTATGTGGGCCAGGCCAGGCGGCCATTTACGTCTGGGTTCAATCGGGTGCCGAAGGCTGCCCAGTATGCCATTATGGCATTTGATAGTTCATTCTGCTCCTCTGTAAAATGAACTCCGAGTTGCGTGTCCGTATGAAAAGTAAATGGGATGTCGTCTCCATGACAGGCTTTGCCCTCACATTGTACCACGTCAGGCCAGATATTGATGGAATCTTCATCAAATCGATAAGCATATAAATCTGAAACTGCCTGGTTCGCCACAAATCGATTGGCACAACCAAAGAGGTAGTCCGTTACAATATGAACCAGATATTCAGTGTTGTCGCCGGTTGGATTGATTCCGTACAGATCAATTATATCGGATGTGTGATCAGCGCCGAAAATCAGGCTCAGGATTGATTTGTAGGTAGCCGCATTGATTTTATCTCCGAAAGCACTGGTGATTTCATTGACAAACAGCACGCCTTCGTCATGAGTGGTACCGAGAAGTGTCGGAACCCTCATTTTTCCTGCTGCGGCGGAAACTGTTGGGTCCTCTACCAGAAAAGTCTCATCAATAACCGGCGCCCATACCAGGAAGCCCGCTAGGTGAAGTCCCAGAAGACTCACCATCTCAATGGCAGTATCTCCCTGTTCCTTAACGATGTCATCGGCGGACACCCCACGAAGACAGTCGATGCCTTTTCCGCTACACCCAAGCTTTTGTTCCAGGAGTGCGGCTTGTGCGGTGGCCTCTGTGACCGTTTTGTAGGGAATGCCAAAGGGGTTGCTTTGCATGATGGCTGCCCTGAACAGACCGTCACTGGAGGGAATAGACAACGAATGAAGCCCCACGGACATAGCACCGGCACTCTCGCCGAAAAGGGTGACCTGATCCGGATCGCCCCCGAACATGTGGATATTGTCAAGGATCCACTGAAGCGCCAGTTGCTGGTCCTTTAACCCATAATTGCCCTCAAGCCCATGAATACCAGCCAGAAATCCAAGTACACCCAGACGATAATTAAAAGAAACCACCACGACATTTTCCGTGGCGGCCAGCCAGGAACCTTCATAGATGGGCATGGAACTGCCCCCACTTAGGAAACTCCCCCCATAAATCCATACCATCACCGGTCGCTGGGCATTGGCGTCTAAATCGCCCCGGTGCCATATGTTCAAACTAAGGCAGTTTTCACTGGTTTCAGTAGGTGTATAGGGCGGATTTAAAGCCTGGGGGCAACCCGGGCCAAATTCGGTGGCATCGATCACACCTGATACTGGCCCTTTTGGGATCGGGTCATGCCAGCGGTTTTCTCCGGCCGTGCTTTCGGCATAGGGAATTCCGAGAAATGCGTGCACCTCCCGATCGTTAGCCAAGACCACCTTGCCGCATACGATACCGCTGGTGGTCCTCACCAGGCCGGTGGGACAAAATGATGAATCTCCCGAATCGCTCGAACATGAAAAAGTGAGTGTGATTGCAACTATGAGTATCAGGAATGCCAACCAGAAGACGGAATTATAATCACATGTCTGGATCTTCTCAGAATTCATGGTTCCCTCCCTATTTTTAGAAATGTTTTAGGCCATATTCATGAATTTTTCCATGGATTTTTGCAATGCCAACTTGAGCAGCAAATGATAGATTTATTGAGAACAGAAGGGCGGACAGCAGCATCAGACCTCTGAAAAATACTTTCTTATAAAGTTTCATAACACCTCCTTAGATTGCTTTGAGAATTAAAAAAAGTGGGTCTGTCCGAGTTTCTCAAAAGCGAATCCCTATAAATACAGCAGGTTACAGATGACACTTTTGGGATCTCAGCATATTCCCTT
>JAWLET010000324.1:0-3051 GCA_041685955.1 Desulfobacteraceae bacterium
GCGGGGTTGGGGCCCAAGCATTCCCCTCAATAACGACAGGGGATCATATTAAAAGGAAAAACAGGTGTCAAGCCTGAGGCGGATCAAGTTATATCCCGGCGGTTTCCACATGGACGGCGGCGCTGTCCGTGCAAAAAAAGAGGGTTGAATAACCCCCGGCATATCCCTTACCATGAGAGTGGTTTGAGAGGAGACGCGGATGGACGAAACAGACCCCGAAGTAATCGAGATCCCCATTGATGGGATTTTGGACCTGCATACCTTTGCCCCCGGGGAAGTCTCTTCCGTGGTGGAGGAATATCTTCACGCCTGCCTGGAGAAAGGAATTTTGGAGATCAGAATTATCCATGGCAAGGGGCGGGGGGTGTTGCGAAGGACCGTGCATGCGGTGCTGGAGCGACATCCCCGGGTGATCCGCTTTGGCCTGGACCCCGGGCCCTCAGGGTGGGGGACGACCCTGGTCGAACTCAAACCGAGTTGAGGGTCCATTCTCTGGCCATGGAAAACATGTGTGCCCTGTCCACCGGATTGACCTTTTTCACGATCCATTCCCTGAATGCCTCACCTGCGGGCAGGGACTGCTTGTAACTCATCACCTCCAATGTGACCCCCAGGTCCCGGGCCACCCGGGCCGCCATAACAGGCCATATCTCTCCGATATCGCCCACAATGGGGAGGCTTCCGGGGATCCGGGCAAATCCGGACATTTCCATGCGGAAAGGGATCTTGGTGAATTTGGTTTTGGGCAGGCCCTTGTCCACCGCATCGGAGATGGTGTGTGAGGTGCGTTCCCGGGTCCAGGCCTTGTCCAGATTGGGGTCCAGATCGATCCGGATGAGCTTTTTGTGGGCCAGGGAATAGGTCCAGCCCCCCTCCCAGTCCGCCCATATGCCGTGTCCCGTAAACCGTTCAAAGGGGCCGTCATGGATCTCCTGGGAGAGCGCCAGCGCGGATTCAATGATCACATCCGCACCCTCAAGGAGTTGGGCCATGCGATAGCTCCGCTCGGATATGGGCATGGAATCGCCCACCGCCAGTCCCACTTCCCCACCCCCCACCAGCTGGGGGACGGTGACCAGCACGGGCACGCCGCACCGGGCCCCGGCCCCGATCAGGGTGTGGGGGTCGGCGCCGAAGCCGGCCACCTGTTCAAATGGGAGACGGCATCGTTTGGCCAGGGCCAGGACATCCCGGGCCAGTCTTTCGGTGCGGAGTCCTGTGGGATAGGCCATGTTTCCGGCGACCTTGATGATCACTTCTCCCTTGGCCCGGCGCATTCGCTGATACAGGCGGGTATCGATGGGGATTTCCTGTTCATATGCCGTGAGTTGGGCCTTGGGGATCATGCTGACCTCCATCCGGCCGTCAGCGGGCAGCTTGTCTAAGGAAAAGCCCATGGCCTGGCCATTGATCCGTTTGACCCTCTCTAAGGTCCCTGCCATTTCATGGTTGATCACCGCAGAACTGGTGGATACCCCGTCGATGAGCCCCTTATGGATCAACTCGGCGATCAAGGTGGTAACGCCTTCGTGAATATTGGGTCCGCTTCCCACCACGGCCACCACCTTCTCACCCCGCTCCTTGGCCCCCACCCAGTGTTTGACGGCCTGGTTCAACCGGGACCGGGTCTTTGCCGGGAGCCCCTTATCCATGGCTTCTATCACGTCTTGGTCCACTCTCATCAGCTCACTGCCTTTCCTTTTTCATAGGTTTGGATGTCTCCCATGCCTGCAGGGGGTGATGCACATTCTGCCTCGCAAGTCTTTCGATGACTTTGGCTTGTTGCACCGAAGCCCCCTGGTGTTTACGCACTGCGTCACGGGCCCGCATCCCCAAAGCCGTCAATGCTTCAGGGTCTGATAGGAGACCCAGCACCCTTTGGGTCAACTCCTCTACACCGGATACCCGGATGCCGGCGTCGGTCGCCTCCAGTATGGCGGTTGCGTCCTGAAAATCCTCCATGGACGGACCATATACTATCGCCTTGCCCCAGGCCGCCGGTTCCAGGGGATTCTGTCCCCCCAGGGGGACCAGGCTCGCGCCGCAGAAGACAATCGTGGCCACGCTGTACACGTTGAACAATTCGCCAAAGGTATCCATGACCACAGCCCGTGGGGCGCCTTCAGCCTCCCGGTCAGGGATCCGGGTTCGAAGCGTACATGTCAGACCGTGTTGTCTGACCATTTCACAGATGCCGGCAGCCCGTTCCACATGCCTGGGGGCGATGATCAACACCATGTCCGGGAAGTTTTTACAGATTTCCGAATAGGCCTGAAGAATCATTTCTTCCTCACCCCTTCGGGTGCTGCCCGCCACAAATGTTCTGTCTCCGGTTTTCAGGTTCAATAAGTGCCGCATTTGAGGTTCCACGCCCGGGTCCGCGGCCGAGGCCAGCCCGTCATACTTGGCATTGCCATTGATTTCCACCCGTTCTGGCGGGGCCCCCATGGTGATGAGGCGACGGGCATCCTCCTCCAGGATCATACTGAAGGCATCCACTCGGGCCAGCACCTGCCGCATGAATGGACGAAGTCTGCGGTAGGCGTCGATGGACCTGACGGAGATTCTGCCGTTGATGAGGGCGGTTTTGATGCCCATGCGGCGGGCCTCAAAGAGCCAGGCCGGCCAGATTTCGGTTTCCAGGAAGACCATCACGTCCGGGCGGATGGCCCTGAGGGCTTTTTGGACACAGAATGCCAGATCAATGGGTGCGTATATCACCGGAATGTCGGGGCCAAACTGTTTTTGTGCCGACTCGCGGCCGTGCGGTGTGGTGGTGGAGACGATCACCGAACATTCAGGCATCCGCCTTTTCAAGATCCCCACTATGGATGCCGCCACCCTGACCTCTCCCAGTGAGACCGCATGGATCCATATTCCGGGAAGACCTGAAGGCATCCGGCGCTTCACCCGGCCCACAAATCCGAGCCTTTCGTGGAGGTGATCGCCCCACCGGCCGGTTAAGCCGAGGTATAAGAGAAGGAAGGGGGAGAGGAACAGGAAAAGCAGGCCGGTTAAGCTTATATAAGCTGCGTATAACAGGGTCATGGC
>JAWLET010000325.1:0-3045 GCA_041685955.1 Desulfobacteraceae bacterium
GGGCCAGCCCCCCGTACATACCGCCCGAGGCGATGAGCATGCCCTGAAGCCCCCATCGTTCATCAAACGGCTCTTGAAGGATGCGCCTCCCGCACCGCAGGGTGGTTAGAAAGTCGGCGGGCGGTAGCCCCGCATCGGTCCTGTGACGGTTGATGTCATGCCCGGCGAGGCGGGTATGACAATGGGAGAGATAGGAATTGAGGGCCTGGGCGGTGCGGAGACTCTGCTCCGGCTCCGGGTTGCCTGAAAGGGGCTGAACCAGGGCCACAGGCCTGCCCACGCACATGGGGTCTGAATCGGAGACGTAGGGCGATACCCGGCCCTTGAGCACCAGGACGGCATCATTTCGGCCGGTCTGGTGGAGACGGCATCGGATACCGGAGGTTTCATAGGAGGATACGGCCTCATAAAGCGGCGCCAACTCCCGGGCGCTTCCTTCTATATCCCGGCGGGCCCGGGTCAGCACGGGCACACCACCCTGCCAGGTCACCCCCGAGAGATGGGCCATACACAAGACATCGTCGGGCTCAAAAGGGACCCCTGCTCCCACCGCCTCCAACAGACCCCGGCCGGGAAACCGCCTGAACGGATAGCCCAGGAGGAGGAAATGGGCGGTCTCGCTGGGAAGGCACCGGCCGGGACGCGAGGCATGGAAGAGTCCGTTGCCCCCCATCCGGGCCAGACCATCCAGATTGGGGGTATGGGCCGCCTGAAGCGGGGTCCGATAGTCCAGCTCGGGATAGGAACGATCCCCGAGGCCGTCCAACAGCACGATGATGAGTTTCATGGTCAAGGTTCAAAGGTTCAGGGGTTGAAAGGTTCAAAGGTTCAAAGGTTCAAGGGTTCATAGGTTGAAAGGTTCGGGGGTTCTCTGCGCCTCAGCGTCTCTGCACCAAAACATGCGCTTTGCGTTCAACATTCATGTCTTTTTCCGGACCAGTATTTGGTGACCCAGATCCAGATGATCGGGGACCTCGCCTTTGAGATACGCCTGGATGACGGACCGGGTGAGGGGAACGGCAAAGCCGTGCAGATACTGATTGACCTGGTCCACCGTCATGGTGGTGCGGCCGTCTGCGCCCCGGTAATTCCCGGAGAGCACGCACCCCAGTTGGGCCTGGCCTTCCTCCCAGTCACTTCCCAAAATATGGCGGATCCGCTGCCCCTGGGGGATATGACGAAGGGGTAAGAGGAGCCGAATGTTAAATTCCGCTGCCAGGGCCTGATAGCGGCTCAGGGCCTCGGAGATCTGGTTGATCTTGACACGGCTGTCATGACGCTCCCGTTCTCCGGCAATCACAGGCCGATGACCCAAGTGAACGGCCAGGGGGATGCGCACGCTGTGCAGATAGAGATGGCACCCCACACAGGGGGAGAAGGTCCCCAATCTCTGCACCAGCTCACCCATGAACCGCCCGTTTAGGGCCTGCCAGAATCGCGGGGACCCCAGGACCACCAGGGGATGCACATGCACGTCCGGCAGCCGCTCGCTCAGGCGTCCGACCGCATCCGTCACCGTGGACCATTCCCCCTGCTCCGTACCCGTATAGGCATAGGTGGGGACCAGATCCGTGAATCCCTCCGCGGCCACGGCCTGTACAGCCGCGGCCACACTGTCGCGCCCGGCGATTTCCACCACGGCCAGCCGCTCAATGGCGCGGCAGGCCTCCACGCGCGCCTTGGGGAGGTCCCCTTCCGGCAGGTGGATCATCTGCTCGGGCTTATCCCGGAAGGTCACCGCACCCATGGGATCGAGGTGGTTCATCATTGGTTCCAGCCTTGCCCGGTTCAGGTTTCTCACCGCCCATTCCCACGCCATGGCGTGGTCATGTAAGGCGCAAAGTCCGCCAAGAACACACATTATCCGCGGGCGTAACCGCTGATAATACTTCTGCAATCCCTATCGGGATATGGACTTCGTTTCAGGTGGAATCCTTTTTCTTTGCCGCTACCCGGCAAAGAAAAACACCCTCTTTCACATGATCACAATCCTTTTGATGATATCCACGGCCTCCTCAGGGGTATCCACCACATTGAAGAGGTTCAGATCAGACGGGGATATGGTCTTTTCCTTGACCAGGGTCTCCTTGAACCAGTCCAGGAGCCCGCTCCAGAATTTGGATCCCATGAGGACCAGAGGAAAGGGCTTGATCCGCTTGGTCTGGATGAGGGTCATGGCCTCAAAGAGTTCGTCCATGGTGCCGAACCCCCCGGGCATGATGATGTAGGCCATGGCATATTTGACGAACATCACCTTTCGAATAAAGAAATACCGGTATTCCAGCCGGACATTGGCGTAGGGGTTGGGGGCCTGTTCATTGGGGAGCTGGATGTGAAGGCCCACGGATTTTCCGCCGGCTTCAGCCGCTCCCTTGTTGGCCGCCTCCATGGTGCCCGGGCCCCCGCCTGAGATGACATTGAATCCGTTTTTGACCAACAGTTGCGCTGTCTTGAGCGTGGTCTCATATAGCTCGCTCCCCGGTTGGGTCCTGGCAGAACCGAAAACGGTCACCGCAGGAAAGACTTCCGGCAATTCTTCAAACCCCTCCACAAATTCCGCCATGATATGAAAAATACGCCAGGATTCCCTGGCACTCAGATCATCGACCACATATTGCCTTTCCACCATGTCTATACTCACTCCTCTCTTCCGAATCCCCAGCTGAATGATCGTTTGAGGGCCTCATGGCCGCCCACCCTGACCCCGTGGAACATGATCTCTGCCATTTTGGGGTCCCCGGCCCTGGCCACATCGATCATCAACTCGGCATCGGCGATCAACCGCGCCGCCTCCTCACCCGGATAGCCACACCAGTATTTCAAGTCATGGAAAAAACAGGCCGGGTATAGATCGATATGGTTCCAGGAATCCACCCACATGGAACACCCGTCGCTCTTAAACGGTTTCGGGGGCGGATCGTTTTCGATCTTTTTCCACAGATCGCTCAGCCCATGGGCGTCGCAGATCTTTTTAATCTCCAGCAGGGGGACTTCCTGTCCCGCTTGCGGCAAATCCATGGCCAACCTCCTTGAGTAAAGGTTCAG
>JAWLET010000326.1:0-3033 GCA_041685955.1 Desulfobacteraceae bacterium
CTTCTCCCCTTACAGACATCGTTTCATACCTGGGGAGACGAAATATACTTTGAGATCCCCTTATCCGCGGAACTGGATGACACCGCCACAGAAGAGGTGGAAATCGGGGACTTGGGGTACTGGCCCACGGGCCGGGCGTTCTGTATATTTTTCGGTCAGACACCCATGAGCACTCAGGACAAAATCGTTCCCGCCAGTGCGGTAAACATTATCGGGCAGGTGAAGGACGATGTGAAAAGGCTCAAATCAGTCGTGGGCGCAGATGAAATTCTGATAACACCGGCGTAAATGACCTAATCCCAGGGGACCCTGGGGCCCCACGGGCCCCAAAGGCCCCATTTCATGGCCGCATCTTCATTCATTTCAGCGGCCATCCGTCGGTCCTCGGCGATCTGTTTGTCCAAGGCCAGTTTCTGGTAGCGCTGGTAGGCCTCCTCATTGCCGGCATAGAGGCACTTGCAGTGCTGGGCATCCGCATAAATGTAGTATACCCTGCCGTTTCGCTCATGTTGGACCAGTTTGCGCTGGGTCAGGTCTTTCAGGTGGTCCAGCTTCTCCGGCGTATCGGCCAGCCGGATACGAAAGCCTGCCGCAGAGAGCAACCTTTCGGTCTCAATGGCCTCCCGGTTCTGTAGGGCGGCACAGGCGGTCAGGGTTATGATCAGGCCGATGAATAAAAACAGCGGCTTGAACATCCCCCGGCCATATGCAGGTGAAAACAGGGTATCCCCTTTTTTGGACATGGTCTTTCTCCCTTTATGCATGGCGGTGTGCGGAATTAAATCTATATTATCCGGTAGCTCAGCTGCCCCACTTTTCTCTGCAAAGTCTGAAGGCTTATCCCCGCTTCCTTGCAGATCCGGTCCGCTTTTCCGTATTTTTGGATGAAAAAAGTACCCCATAACCTATTTTTATAGCTTGACTTTGGAGGGTGAGAATGTCAAGTCTTAAGCAGCAATTCTCATATATCCAGCTCATCATTAATAATTATAACATAATAAAGGCCTGAAGTAAAGCCGCTATGCCTGTGCGCAATGGGATTTCGGCTTGAACAGAGAGGCCTTTTTTGTAAAGATGGAACCCATAAAAAGGAGGTTTTTCTCAAAAATGGATCCTGTCAAAATAATGCCCTGCCTGGATATGAAAGCAGGCCGGGTGGTCAAGGGTGTGCATTTCGTGGACCTGAAAGACGCCGGAGATCCGGTGGAAAACGCCGTATTTTATCAAAAAGAGGGGGCTGATGAACTGGCCATGCTGGATATCGCCGCCACTTTGGAAAACCGGAAAACCATGTTGAAGTGGGTAAGAGAGGTCTCGTCCGTGATCACCATTCCCTTGACCGTAGGGGGTGGCATTGCCGGTCTGGCGGACATTGAAGCGGTGTTTGAAGCCGGTGCCGGCAAGATTTCCATGAACAGCGCAGCGGTGAAAGATCCAGACTTGGTCCAGGAAGCGGCCCAAAAATTCGGAAAAGATCGAATCACAGTGGCTGTGGATGCCAAAAGAAACCCAAAGATGCCGTCGGGTTTCGAACTGGTGGTTTCCGGAGGCACCCGACCTGTGGGCAAGGATGCCGTTGAATGGGCAGGGACATGTGAGACCCTGGGTGCGGGCGTCATTCTGCCCACCAGCATGGACGGCGACGGCACTCAGGCGGGATATGACCTTGAATTCACAAAAGCCATCTCCGATGCGGTGGATGTGCCGGTGGTGGCCTCCGGCGGGGCCGGGATCCTGGAGCACTTCCATGAAGCGGTCGTCCAGGGCGGTGCCCGAATCCTTCTCGCCGCCTCTGTGTTTCATTTTCGGACCCTGAAAATCAATGACGTCAAAACCTATCTGAGGGATAAGGGACTCAGTGTTGCGGGATAATGCAAAAAGCGATACCCTGTCATTGGGAGCGGAAAAAATACTGCCCGGGGAGATGGCCTTTGATATCGACGGGGTGATCGCAGACACCTTCCGCGCCTTTGTCCATACGGCACGAAAGCAGTATGGAAGCCGGATCACGTACGAAGACATCACGGACTACGATTTCAGGAAAATCATCGATTTTGACCCACAGATGGCCGACCGGATCGTGCAGATGATCCTGGAGGATCCACTGGGATCGGGGATTCGGCCCATGAAAGGGGCCGTGGAGGTATTGACCCGGCTCTCCTGGGCGACCCCTTTGTTGTTGGTCACCGCAAGATCCGATAAAGATGCCATTGTAAAATGGATTCAAAACGCACTGGGCCTTGAGGGAGAGCGTAGGGTGCAGCTGGAAGCCACCGGGACGCACCAAGAGAAACTCCCCGTACTCCTTGAACAAGGGGTGAAGTATTTTGTGGAGGATCGCCTGGATACCTGTTTTCTGCTTCAGGAACGTCTCATCACCCCCATTGTTTTTGATCAACCGTGGAATCGGGGCCCGCATCCATTTTACCGGGTCAGGACCTGGGAAGATATCAGCAATTTGATCGATTGGAATATGCATGAGGGCCAATCCAAAGCATCGTAACGGGGATGTTCCAGCATGACCGAACTCACTGAAAAACATAAGATGGACATCGTGGACTGTCTGTATGACATCACCACGGCCATCCACGCCACCATGGACCTGCAGAAGTCCCTGTACAAGGTCCTGGACCTCCTGTCCGATCATCTCGGCATGAAGCGGGGCTCCATTACCCTTTTAAATCCGGATACCGCTGAGATCCATATCGAAGTGGCCCACGGCATTTCCGTTTCAGAAAAGACCCGGGGCCGGTACAAGCTGGGAGAGGGGGTCACGGGCCAGGTCATCAAAACGGGTCGGGCCATGGTGGTGCCCAAAATCGATGAGGAGCCCCTTTTTCTGGACCGGACCGGGTCTCGACGCAGAATTGACAAGTCCAAAGTATCCTTTGTATGTGTTCCCATCAAAGAGGGGAGACGCATGATCGGGGCCTTGAGCGCAGACTGCTCCTCGGAAAACAAAACCTCTTTGGATGAAGAAGTGCAACTGCTGACCATTATCAGCAGCCTGATCGCCCAGAAGACGGCCCTTTT
>JAWLET010000327.1:0-3023 GCA_041685955.1 Desulfobacteraceae bacterium
AAAATGAGTAAAAGGCAGAAATTAAGCAAAATATATTATTTTAAAGCAGTCGCGACCCTAACAGCCGGGTTTTGGACAAACGGCAATACCACAAGCGGTTTTTCTCTGCGTCTCTATGTCTGCGCGGGATACGGGGTGGGATCACCATGAAATTTACATTGATTTACCCCAGATGGCCCAAATTAGAAAGACAAACCGAGTTTCATCTGCCCCCCCATGGCCCCGTGGTCTTTGCCGCATCTCTCCCCGATGACGTGGAGGTGACGTTCATCGATGAAAACTTAGAAGAGATAGACTTCGACGAGCCGGTGGATTTTGTGGGCATATCCATGATGCTGTCCATCCAGGTGATCCGGGGATGGGAGATCGCCGATTGCTATCGCAGCAGAGGGGTCAAGGTAATTTTCGGCGGGATCTCCACCATGCTCCACGCCGAAGAAACCCTGGTCCATGCGGATGCCGTCTTTTTGGGGGAAGCGGAGGGGAAAATGGACCTGGTGTTTTCCGATTTCAAAAAGGGCCGGTTGAAGAAGATCTACAATTTCATGGAGGACAGGCCGCCCATTGAGATGGTGGGGAATGCTCGGCGGGAGATCTTAAACCGGAATCTATATAACTATCGGGGGATCCAGATGGTGGACCTGGTCCATGCCTCCAGGGGGTGCCGGTTTCACTGCTACCCCTGCGCCGTGGCCTACCTGGGCGGCAGGGAATTTCGGCCCCGTCCCATAGACAAGGCCGTCGCTGAAATGGCCCATATCGACAACAACAGACTGTTTATTGTAGACAATTCCCTGGCACAGGATACCGAGTGGGAACTGGATCTCTTCAGGGAGATGATCCCGCTCAAGAAAAAATGGTGCTGCCACCCCATCGAAGACAACCCTCGGGTCCTGGATCTGGCGGCCCAGGCCGGCGCCTGGTATGTGTATCAGGCCATTTTTGATACCTCTGATTACATCCGGGATCGAATCCAGCGATACCACGATCACGGCATCGGGGTGGAAGGCTCCATCCTCCTGGGGTTGGACACCCATACAGAGGACAGCATCAAGGCCCTGATCGACTTTCTCCTGGAGGTGGAACTGGACTTGGCGGAATTCACCGTGCTCACGCCGTTTCCCCACACCAAGGCCTATGACGCTCTCCACCGCGAGCGGCGGATCTTTTCCTATGACTGGAATGACTATTCCGCGGAAAAGGTGGTCTTCCATCCCAAGCATATATCGTCCCAGCGGCTGCAGGAGCTTCTTCATTTTGCATGGGACAGCTTCTATGCTGACGAACCGCAACCCATAAAGATGTTCAAACTGCTCCAGCAGGTCATGCGCAAGGAACAGGACGACAACACCTATCAGCCCAGAAAAAGAGAACTGGCCCATATGGCCTTTGGCAGAGAAACGTCTCCAATCTGAGAGGTGCGTTTTGTAACCAGGTCAACGGTGTGAGCCTGGCTTTTCCAAAAGAGTTGCCAAAGGATTACGCCTTGGCCTGATCCTTGGTTTGCTTTTGTTCATCATTCCGGGCTTTCATGACCCCCAAAAAACAGTGACATTTCGGTCCTATCAGGACATTTCACCGGTCTCAGGAATCGTCCCTTCCGTACATGGCCCGCACCCTGTCCGCCACCTCTGAAACGGGCGTGCCCTCATGCCAGATTTCAGGGGCCACTTCCCCAAGCAACCGGACTGAAATGGCACGGGGCGGGCGGATATTGAACAGGAATTTTTCGGGCGGGAATACGGCATCGGTCCCTTCTATGCGGAGCACTTTGATGGGAACGTGGTGTCGCCGGGCGATCCTGAAGGCCCCCTCCTGAAACCTGCCCACCCGGCCGCTGCGGCTTCGGGTCCCCTCCGGAAAGATAAACAGGTTTCCCCCCGAAGACAGGTGGTCCCCCATTTTTTCCATCTGTTCCATCCACACCGATGAAATGCCCTCGCGCCCGGACGACGGCAGATAGCCGGAATACCTCAATACCCAGCCGAAAATGGGCACTCTGAAGAACAGACCCTTCACGACGGTCTTGTGCACCGGATATATGGATATGAGCAGGATGGGATCCAGATAAGAGATATGGTTGGATACGATCACGGCCCCCCGGATGGCCCGAACCCCATCCTCAACCGAGATCTCCAGATCCCGGCTCAGTCCTTTGAGCACCCTCAAAAAGCCCCGGTAAAAACAGGAGTTGGTCCTCTGAAACGCCCGTTCGCGGGCAGGGGAGAACAAGAACAAAAACAGATGGATGGGGCTAAAGAATACCAGGTAGCCGACTGTGAAATAGGCCCAGGCAATCAGGGTGCCTACAAAATCCGAGGCTCGTGTTACCACCCGCATTCGGCGCTTTGCCTTCCTGGACTACTGGGTAGCCGTTTGAATTTATGAAGTATTGTAGACTATTGCCTGGGGGGCTACCCATGGTTTTTAAGAACCCGACCTCATATCCTATTCAAATTTCTTGATGAACAGACAGGTATTGACCCCGCCAAAGGCAAAATTCTGAACCGCCGCGATATGGATGTCCGTCTCTATGAGTTTTTGGGTATGCCGGATCATGGCGCAACGATCGTCCACATCGGTCAGGTTGAGGGTGGGGGCCATAAACCCCTTCTCCATCATGTACAGGGTCATAATGGTCTCGATGGCCCCGCACGATCCCATGGTGTGGCCCATATAGCCCTTGAGCCCGGTGACGTAAGGGTGGTCCCCATACACGTTATGGATGGCCTGGGCCTCCACAATGTCTCCCATTTTGGTGGCCGTGGCGTGCGCGCTGACAAAATCCACCTCATCCGGTGCAAGACCGGCATTTTTAAGCCCCAGTCTTATGGTATCGGTGATGCCGTCCCGGTTGGGCAGGATCAGATCCCCCCCGTTGTTGTTGCACCAAAAGCCGATGACCTCGCCCAGGATAGGGGCGCCGCGCTTTCGGGCAAAATCATAGGACTCCAGCAACACACACCCCGCCCCTTCCCCCACCACGAGTCCGTCCCGCTGTTTGTCAAAGGGCCGGGGGGTGC
>JAWLET010000047.1:0-13209 GCA_041685955.1 Desulfobacteraceae bacterium
CGAAAGTACATCACTTGATGCAGCAATGTCCCTTTACGGGGACGCTATACCCGGAGACGGAGATATCGACCACCGGCCGTCTGCGCCAGGATGGTGATCAAGCTCCAGTGCATGATCAGCCATGTGAAATTGGGCCTGACAATCTTAGTCAGGTGCCGGGAGGAATGTGGAGGTTATGTCATCTGATACGGATCAACATCAAAGATGAGCTGAACCCCGGCGGAGCCCAATGCCTTTTTGGACCGCTGCTCCAATTCTTCCAGAAACTGCCTTAAAAGGGACACCCTTTTGCACTTGATGAGGATCTGCCAGCGGTATTTGCCTTTAATTCGGGAAATGGGCGCCTCTACCGGACCCAGGACTTGGGTATCTGACCGGACTTTGGACCGATCCCTTATAATATGCGTCAACATACCATTTATTTGATGGACCGCTTTTTCTGTCTTGCCCTGGTTATGGCCCTGGAATTTGAGACAAGCCAGATGTGAAAAGGGTGGATAGGCCAGTTGTCTTCTCAGTATTTTTTCCTGGTGAAAAAATGCGGGGTAATCGTGATCCGTCGCCGTACAGATGGCATAATGATCCGGGTTATGGGTCTGGACCAGGACCCTGCCCTTCAGCACCCCCCGCCCGGCCCGTCCTGAAACCTGGGACAGAAGCTGAAAGGTGCGCTCCCCCGCCCGGAAGTCGGGAAAGGCCAGGGAAAGGTCCGCAGAAATAATGCCCACCAACGTGACTCCGGGAAAATCATACCCCTTGGTGATCATCTGGGTGCCTACGAGGATGTCTATCTCGCCATGGCTGAATGCTTTCAGAATCTGAAATGCCGTTCCCTTCCGGCTTGTACTGTCCGTATCCATTCTGGACACCCGGGCTTGTGGAAACAGACCCTGGATCTCCTTTTCCAGCCGTTCGGTGCCGAAACCATATCCCTTTAACCCGCCGTGCCCGCAGGAGGTGCATTTCATATCAACGGCACAGCGGAATCCGCAGTAATGACAGGTCAGACGGTTTTCCTTCAAATGGTGGGTAAGGGAGACATCGCAACTGGGGCATCGCACCGCCTCCCCGCATGATGGGCAAAGATACACCTGATGAAAACCTCTCCGGTTCAAAAACAAAATGGCCTGATTCCCGGCCCTGAGGGTATCGTTCAAGCACTTTTGGAGCCTGGCGCTGATCATGCGGTCCATACCGCGGCTGTGCTCGGACGCTTTCATATCCACGATTTCCACCTCTGGCAGGGGCCTTTTCTCCACCCGATCAGGCATTTCAAGAAGGGTATATCTCCCGGTAAGGCTGTTTTGGAAGGACTGTACCGAAGGGGTTCCCGACCCCAATACCACCACGGCGTTTTCCTTCCTTGCCCGTACCACGGCAGAATCCCTGGCATGATACCGGGGCCCCCCCTGGGCATCCTCCTCCTGTGCGTAGGCTGTATCATGTTCTTCATCTACGATAATGAGACCCAGCTCGGGCAGAGGTGAGAAAAGAGCCGACCGGGCCCCGATGACCACATCCGCCTCCCCTTTGCTCATGCGAAGCCACTGGTAATCTCTCTCCCGCCGGGTGAGTCCACTGTGATAGATGGCCACCCGGTCTCCGAGCCGCAATCTGAAAAGGCCTTCCAGATACATGGCCAGGGAGATCTCCGGGGCCATCAGAATCACACGGCGGCCCATGCCGAGGGCGTGCTCCACCGCACGGTAATAGACCTCTGTCTTGCCGCTTCCGGTGACCCCATAGAGGAGAAAAGGGGAAAACACCCTCTTGTTGATGGCGATTTTAATCTCCTGCAAAGCCTTTTCCTGATCTGGATTGAGGGAATGGGGGGGCGGCGGGGGGAAAATATTGGGTTGGCTACGTGCGTGATGCACCGGGACTGAATGCATTTTGAGGACCTTTTTTGTGGTCCACTTGTTGATCAGATAGCGCCCGTTGCCGAAACCCTCCCTAAGGACACTGACGCCCATGGCGCCGGCATCAAAGACCCGGGTCAGGAACTCCACCTCATTCTTTGCCTTTGATTTTCCTGATATCTTTGCCAAGGCCTGTTTGAGGGTACACCCCTTTTCAGGGGTTACAAATTTGAGCATCACCGGTGGGGCCGTGCCCTTTTTCGAGGATCGGTTATGGACCTTGAGCCAACCCTTTTCCTTAAGGGGATAGACCTTCTTGAGGGGCCACGGGAGTCGCTTTTCAGGATTGGCCTGGACCCAGGACAGAATCTCGGTTTCTTGGGTGGAAAAAAGGCGGCTTTTCAATATCTTCGCCCCTTTTTCCGTAATGGTGGCAGTCTTATACCGGGTCTCAGGCACCACCGCTTTAATGACCATTCCGATGGGGCACAGATAATAGGTGGATATCCACTCCAAGAAAGGGATCATATGAGGCAGAAAGATGGGATCGGTATCCAGAATATCGATAATGGCCTTCAGAGGCCTCTTAGGCGGTTGGAAAGTTTTTTCCAGGACATACCCGGTGACGGTTCGCCTTTTAAACGGGACCACAACACGGCATCCAGGCTGGACCAACCCGGCCAGCCGGTCCGGGGCCGTATAGGTGAAGGTCCCCTTTACAGGGACGGCTACGGCCACACGAAGGCTCAGCAATTCCTGCTCCATGGGTTCCGTCATCCTGCCGATTCCTGCTGCTCCTTTAATTCCTCCATTAACTCATGGGAAGGTAAAATCTGCAACAGCGGATGAAGGGGATTCCGGCGATAAAGGTTAAGGGTCTGCTCATGATACCCTTCTGTGGATGCAGCTGAGCAGTCCTCCAGCAAGACCGCCTTGAAATCGTGACAAATGGCATCCATCACCGTGGTCAACACACAGAAATTGGTGGCAATCCCGCCCACCGCACACAGCGTCACTCCCCTTTCCTTCAGCCACTTATCAAGGTCTGTATCAAAAAAGGCAGAAAACTTGGGTTTGGGCAACCACAAATCTTCGGCCTTACGATCCAGCTGGTCGATAACTTCCGCGCCCGGGGTGCCCGCCAGGGAATGAGGTTTCATACGGCCCTTGAAAATAAAATCCGTGGACTTAAAGGCATCTGTGGCAAAAACCACCGGCCATCTCCTTGTTCTGAATTCATGAATAAGGGTGTTGATGGGACCAATAATTTTTGTGGCCAACGGCGTGATGGGAAGGGGGTGATCGGCATCGAAATTGTCCTTCACCATGTCAATAATAAGCAAGGCAGGGCTTTCTTTAGGGCTTTTCATGTCTTATCCTCTTGATCTGATCGGTTATCCATTCTGCGGCCAGTTCAATCTGGTCCATGGTATTGCTCCGGCCCACGCTGCACCGCAATGCCCCCATCCCGATTTCAGGGGTTACCCCCATGGCGGACAACACATGGCTGAGCTTCACGGTTTTGTCGTGGCATGCGGCTCCGGTAGAGGCCATGAGGCCGGGCAATGCCTCCAGAATCCGGGCCCCTTCCACATGAGGCACAGACACGTTCAGGGTATTGGGCAGTGCGTATCGGGGGTGGCTGTTCAAGACCAATCCGTCCACATGGGAAAAAAGGTGTGCTTTCAGACGGTCGCGCATGGCCGTCATGTCCTCAATATCACGGGGCAGTCTTTTTTGGGCGATTCTGCATGCGGTCCCGAGTCCTTTTGAAAGCATCACGTTCTCGGTACCGGCCCGTTTCCCCAGTTCCTGGCCGGCCCCGTGCACCAGGGGGGTGAGGGGTATGCCCTCCCGGATATACAATGCGCCCACGCCCTTCGGTGCATAGAGCTTGTGTCCTGCAACAGTCAAAAAATCCACTCCCAGGCCGTTCACGTCCACCGGTAATTTGCCCACTGCCTGGGCCGCGTCCGTATGGAACAGGACCTCATGGGCCTTGGTGATCCGGGAGATCTCCTCTATGGGCTGAAGCGTTCCGGTCTCATTATTGGCCAACATGATGGTAACCAGGGTGGTTTGGGGCCTTATGGCCTTTTGGATATCCCCGGGATCCACCTGCCCGGAGGCATTGACCGGAATAATGGTCACCTCCACCCCTAGTTCCATCAAAAAGAGAATGGGGTTTAAAATGGCGGGATGTTCGATGGCCGAGGTAATAATATGACATTGCCGGGGATCTTTAAAATCGATCACTCCTTTCAACACGGTGTTGTTGGATTCGCTGCCACCGGATGTAAAAATCAATTCCTCGGGTCGGCAACCGATGAGCCCGGCCACCTCTGCTCTGGCCCCCTCCACAACCTCCCGCGCCCTTACGCCCAGGGCATAGGGACTGGAAGGGTTCCCATATTCTTTATCCATGCAGGTCATCATATCTTTTTGGACCTCAGGATCGACGGGTGTGGTGGCATTATGGTCCAGGTAAATGGCATGGGGCGTATTTTGTCTATGCATAAGGATCGCCTTTCTTTTCAGGATACTCAGCCCAAGGTTCTCGGCGGAAAACACAGTTGCCTTTGTAGACCATATTTTGTCAATTGACAACATGTTACCATTAGTGGTAGAGCTTTGCTCAAAAATCTGCATACCCGCAAGGATGCCGAGACAAAATTTAAAAGGCCTTGCATCCTGGCCAAATCCAACTTTGACACTGTTAACGCGTAAACAGGGAGGTGGCACATGGCTGGAGAAAACCGAAAGAAGTTGATCCTCTGGTTTAGTGAAATCGGAATCGGCGACGTCCCTTTGGTGGGGGGTAAAAACGCATCCTTAGGGGAGATGTACCAGAAGCTCAAGCAAGACGGGATAAACGTTCCCAACGGGTTTGCCATTACCGCCTACGCCTATCGGTATTTCCTGAAATATGCCGGAATCGAGGACGAAATAAAGAAGATCCTGGAGGATCTGGATACCAGCAATATCGAAAACCTTCTCAGAAAGGGACGCCAGGTCAGAGAGATCATCACCCATGCCGAATTTCCGCCCGATCTGACCCAGGCCATAAACCAGGCCTATGAGGCCCTGGGCTCCCATTTCAACCAGGAAGGCCTGGATAACCTGGACGTGGCCATCCGTTCTTCTGCCACCGCCGAAGACCTTCCCGATGCCTCCTTTGCCGGCCAACAGGATACCTACCTCAATATCCGGGGAAAATGGAATGTCCTGGACGCCTGCAGAAAATGTTTTGCCAGCCTCTTTACCAATCGGGCCATCTCCTATCGTCACGACAAGGGCTTTGACCAGTTTGACGTGTCCCTGTCCATTGCGGTCCAGAAGATGGTCAGAAGCGACTCCGCCTATTCCGGGGTCATATTTTCCATTGATACGGAAACCGGTTTCAAGGATGTGGTCTTTATCACGGCCGCCTACGGTCTGGGAGAAAATGTGGTGCAGGGCGCGGTGAATCCGGATGAATTCTATGTGTTTAAACCCACCTTAAAAATGGGAAAACGATCCATCATCAGTCGGAAGGCCGGGGATCGGGACTTTAAAATGGTCTACTCCATGGAAGATGATGCGACCGTAAAAAATGTGCCCTCCACCCTGGATGAACGGCATCGCTATGTATTGAAGGAGGATGAAATCCTGAAACTGGCCGAGTGGGCCTGTACCATCGAAACCCACTACAGTGAAGAGGCCGGCTACCTCAAACCCATGGATATCGAGTGGGCCAAGGATGGGGACGGGGTCAACGTGGGGACCGGGGAGCTCTTTATCGTCCAGGCCAGACCTGAAACCTTTCATTCTCAACAGGATACCAGCACCTACGAAAATTACCGGATCCTGGAAAAGGGAAACATATTGGCCAGCGGAACGGCCGTGGGGACCAAGGTCGGACATGGGGTGGCCAATCTGATTCAGTCCACCATGGAAATGGATAAATTTGAAAAGGGCCAGGTGCTGGTCACCAGCATGACCGATCCTGACTGGGAACCGATCATGAAAATCGCCGCCGCCATCGTCACCAACACAGGAGGACGGACCTGTCATGCGGCCATTGTGTCCAGAGAACTGGGAATCCCCTGTGTGATCGGCACCGGAAACGGGGACGAGCTCATTGAAACCGGAAAGCAAGTGACGGTTTCCTGCTGTGAGGGAGAGACCGGGTATATCTATGAGGGGAAAATTAAATATGATGTGGAAACCATCAACCTCAAAGAGATGCCCCAAACCCGGACCAAAATCATGATGAATGTGGGGATCCCTGAAAAGGCCTTTTCCCAGGGAAGGATTCCCAATGACGGGGTGGGCCTGGCACGGGAAGAGTTTATTATTAATTCTCATATCGGCATCCATCCGCTGGCCCTGCTGGACTATGACAAGCTCAAGGAAAAGGCCAAGTCAGATCAGCGGATCGCAGGGGTGATGTACACCATTGATGAAATCACGGCGGTATACGATTCCAAGACATCGTTTTTTATTGATAAACTCGCCGAGGGAGTGAGTCGTATCGCGGCCGGGTTTTATCCCAACGATGTCATCGTGCGTCTCTCGGACTTTAAAACCAACGAATATGAAAATCTCCTGGGCGGATATCTCTACGAACCCAAAGAAAGCAATCCCATGATTGGTTGGAGAGGGGCCTCCCGATACTATGATGAAAACTTTGAACGGGCCTTTGAGCTGGAATGTATTGCCCTGCACAAGGCACGAAATGAAGTGGGGCTGACCAATATCAAGGTCATGGTGCCCTTTTGCCGGACCCCTGAGGAGGGAAGAAAGGTCATTGATCGCATGGCCAAATACGGGCTGGTCCAGGGGGAAGAGGGCCTTGAGATCTATGTCATGTGCGAAATCCCCAGCAATGTCATCTGCGCGGATCAGTTTGCCGACATCTTTGACGGATTTTCCATCGGCTCCAATGACCTCACCCAATTGACCCTGGGACTGGACCGGGACTCTGCTCTGGTGGCCCATATCTATGATGAGCGCAACGACGCGGTAAAAAGATTGGTGGCTCAGGTCATAGAAGTGGCCAAGAAGAAAGGCAAAAAGATAGGGATCTGCGGTCAGGCCCCCAGCGATTTTCCCGACTTTGCCGATTTTCTGGTGGAGTGCGGCATCGATTCCATGAGCCTTATCCCGGACACTGTAATTAAAACACGCCTGGCAGTCGCTGAAAAGGAAAAAGAGCTGGGGATCAAACCGGAGAATGGCTAACCCATGACATCCGTACGCATATTAGGGACAGGATCTTATGTCCCCCCTAAGATCCTGACCAATTTTGATCTTGAAGACATGGGACTGGATACCACGGATGAGTGGATCGTACAACGCACCGGGGTCCGGGAAAGGCGGATCGCCGATCCGTCCGTGACCACTTCGGACCTGGCCTATGAAGCCTCTTTACAGGCCTTTGAAGTGGCGGGGATGACGGCCGGGGATATCGATCTGATTATTATCGGGACCATTACCCCGGACACCTGTTGTCCTTCCGCAGCCAACTGGCTTCAGGCCAAACTCAATGCACCTCAGGCGGTCACCTTTGACATCACAGCCGCCTGCTCCGGGTTTATATTCTCACTCAATGTGGCGGAGCAATATCTCAAGACCGGTGCAGCCAAAAATGTGCTGGTGGTGGCATCGGAAGTGATGACGCGAACCCTTAACTGGGAGGATCGGACCTCGTGTATATTGTGGGGAGACGGGGCGGGTGCGGCTATACTGACCCTGGGAAATGAGGGCCCGGAAATCCTCTCCACCCATCTGCACACGGATGGAGAAAGCGGCCAGGACCTTCTCCTTCCCGGCGGCGGCTCCAGAACCACCCCCATATGTCACGAAAGCGTGGATAAAAAGCTTCATTACCTGGCATTGATTGAAGCCAATGCCAGTTTCAGAGTGGCGGTAAGACATTTTGTGGATTCCGTAAAAGAGGCCGCCGCCTACAATCACGTGGCAGTGGCGGACATCGCCTGGTTCATTCCCCACCAGGCCAATTTACGCATGTTTCAATCCATGGCCAAGACCTTAAAGGTCTCCATGGATCGATTTTATGTGACCCTGGATCGATACGGCAATATATCCTCTGCTTCCTGTGCCATTGCCTTAGACGAGGCGGTAAGGGATGGGAGCATTCAGCCCAATGACCTGGTCTGCCTCCCGGTATTCGGCGGGGGACTGACCTGGGGGAGCGCGCTGATCAGGTGGGCGTAATCCTAAAGGACCGATGGAACTGCTTACTGAAAAACTCAGGAACATGGAAATCGGATTTCAGAGGGGTTCAGGCGGATTCGTGGAGGAACGACCCACCCTGGTCATGATTCATGGGGCCGGCGGTCAGGCCCAGATCTGGCAGAACCAGCTGCGCCTCTCGACCCGTATCAATACTCTGGCCCTGGATATGCCCGGCCACGGCCATACCCCAGCGCAAATCACATTTGATATAGAAACCTATGCCGCCTGGCTGAGTGAAACCCTTGACGCCCTGTTTGAACGCCCCATTTACCTCATGGGGCATTCCATGGGCGGCGCCATTGTTCAGAAAACCGCGTATGCCCATCCCGAACAGCTGGCAGGCATTATTCTGGTGGGGACCGGTACCCGGCTTAGGGTGGCCCCCATGTTTTTGGAAGGGTTGAAGGACCAGTTCGAGGAGACCGTGGATACCCTTATTCATTTTGCCTACACCCCAAAGACCGATCCATCCATCATTAACGCGGGTGCACAGCTTATGAAATCCGCAGGCCAAACCGTGGTCTTACACGATTTCAAGGCCTGCAATCGCTTTGACATGGGGGATGCATTAAAGACCATTCACCTTCCCTGTCTCATCGTGTGCGGTGAAATGGACAAATTGACCCCCCCCACCCTGTCCAGGTCCCTTAACGAATCCATCCCATCCAGTATATTGAGACTCATCCCCGAGTCGGGTCACATGGTTATGATAGAACGTGCACAGGCATTCAACCGTCAGGTGGCTGACTTTATTTTGAGCGCATAAAACATCCGGGTACCCCTATGGAATAATTGACGGCTTCTGTGCCGAGGTTTGAACCGCACATTCTCTCTAACACTGTTGACGAGATGTGATTTGTTCAGTGTCATCCTCGTGCTCCGGGTGTCTGTCAACCCCTCTTTTACATGCCCTTGTCAGACTTCCCTCTCCCCTGCTATGCCCTGAATTGCATATCGTGCAACTGCTTAAACCGTCGGTTGAGGCTCAGCAGGTCCTGAAGGGTGCCCGATTCCACAATCCGGCCTGCTTCCAATACAAAAATACGATCCGCCTTCATAATGGTACTCAACCGGTGGGCCACAATGATGATGGTTCGAGTCCCCTTCAAGTCTTCAATGGCCGCCTGCACCAGTCTTTCACTCTCCGCATCCAGGGCCGAGGCCGCCTCATCCAGCATCAGGACGGCCGGGTCCACCAACAAGGCCCTGGCAATGGCGATTCGCTGCCGCTGGCCCCCGGAAAGGAGGCTCCCCTGATCTCCCACCGGAGTCTCGTATCCCTTGGACAATTTCTGAATAAAGTCATGGGCATGGGCGGCCTTGGCCACCCTTTGAATATCCTCCAAGCTGGCTTGGGGATTGCCGTACGCGATATTATACGACACGGTCTCATTGAAGAGAAGGGTTTCCTGGTTCACCAGGCCCATCTGCCGGCGCAGGGACTGGATGGTTACGGTCCGAATGTCGGTGCCGTCGATGGAGATAGCGCCGGACCTAACGTCATAAAACCGGGGGATAAGGTTCAACAGCGTGCTTTTGCCGGCCCCGGTGGATCCCACAAAGGCCACCATCTCTCCGGCCTGAAGGCGGAAGGAAAGTTCCCTTAAAACCGGCTGTTCAGGAGAATACCCGAAGCTCACCTGTTCAAACCGGATATCGCTGTGATGACGGGGCAGGACTTTGGCCCCGGGCCGCTCGCGTATATCCGATTCCGTCTGCATAATACTGAACACCCGGGCGGTGGCCCCCTGAAGGGTCTTGAGATTGTTGTTGACCATGGCCAGCCGTTTGATGGGCCGGTAAGCCCGGGAAAACGCATAGGCCATGGCCATCAGCTCCCCCAACGTATGGTGAAAATAGATTTTTCCTATGATCAACACCCCGGGCATCACCAAAAAAACCACCGAATCCATCATCGGTCCCAGGCCCAGTTGCCACCTGTTCCAGTGCATAATCCGCCTGTAAAGGTATTCCGCCAGCTCGCTGAACTTCTTCACCTCGCGTTTTCCCCTGAAAAACCCATGCACCAACTTCAAACAGAGAAGGGTTTCGTGATAGGCAGAAGTTACCTCAGCCGTGGCATCCTGAACCTTTGCGGAATGCTTTTTGACTTTTTTGCCGAACAACCTCACCAGCAGGGCGATGAGGGGAACCACTACAAAAACCAGCAGGGTCAGTTTGAAGTTCATCACAAACAGATAAATCAGAAACACCACGGCAGTCAGGGGATGTTCAATGAGCCCGATGAGGACCTCTGCGATCAGAGACTGCAGGACCGCCAGGTCTGCCGTGGAACGGGCAATGAGTTCTCCGGCTTTTCGTTTGTGATAGAAGCTGAGGCTGAGGGATATGAATTTCTTAAAAAGGTCCACCCTGAGGGACTGCACGGCCCGGTTGGAGAAGGCAGCGGCACACAGCCCCCCCAGATAGGTAGCGATGGACTTGAACAGGACAGAAACAAAAGCGATAAGGGTCAGGACCACCAGGAGATGATTGGGGGTTATGCCCTCCACCACGGTCACCTGGGTGCGTTTCCAGGAAAACCACGAGCCGGATTCAAAGGTGATCCACGGAATTTTCCAGGCCACCGGATCTGTGCCCGTCTTCATTCCTTCATCTACAAAAGGCTGGAGGAGATAGGCGGGAACCACCACAAATATGGAGGCAATGGCCGTGAGCACCAGTGAAAGGACCACCAGTCCCCGGTGTTGTCTCACATAACCGGCAATCTCCTTGCCTAATATAAAATCTAACATGGAAATCCGACTCACAGATCCCAGCCATTGAGCTGCAGGAAGGTTGGGTTGGTATATGCAGGAGGATGCAAGTCGATGCCTGAAATTAAAGCGCCCCGATAAGCCTGGATATGACGATGCGTTGGACCTCGGAAGTCCCCTCTCCGATTTCCAGGAGTTTCTGGTCCCGGTAGAATCGCTCTACATCATATTCCTTCATCAGCCCATATCCCCCGTGCAGTTGAACCGCGTGGTTTGCACAGCGATACATGACTTCGGAACAGTTGAGCTTGGCCATGGCCGCTTCCTTGGAAAAGGGCTTATCGTTGTCCCGAAGCCAGCAGGCCTTGTACAGGAGGAGTCGGGCACATTCGATTTCAAGGGCCATGTCGGCCAGTTTGAATGCATTAACCTGAAAGTTGGAAATGGGCTTGCCGAACTGCTCCCGTTCCTTGCTGTATTGAAGCGATAAATCGAAACACCCTTGAGCCCCGCCCAGGCCCATGGCCCCGATGGACAATCGTCCGCCGTCCAGGGTCTGCATCATCTGGTGAAACCCGTTCCCCCTGGGACCCAGGAGATTCTCCTGGGGAACCCGGCAGTCGTCAAAATAGAGCTCACTGGTATTGGAGGCCCGCCACATGAGTTTACCATGCATCTCTTTGGCCTCAAATCCGGGGGTGCCCATTTCGATGAGGATGCATGATAACTCGGGCCGGCCATCATCCCGGGTCCCGGTTCGGCACAAAGCGGTCACCCCCGTGGTGATCTCGGTGGAGGCATTGGTGATAAAAAGTTTACTCCCGTTTACCACCCATTGATCACCGTCCAATACCCCGGTGGTCTTGGAATTTCCTGCATCCGAGCCTGCATTGGCTTCGGTCAGCCCGAATCCCCACAGGGCCTCACCACTGCAGAGCCGGGGGAGATACCGTTTTTTCTGATCCTCATTGCCGAAATAGTATAAGGGCCCGATCCCCAAGGAATTGCCGGCCGCCACGGTGGCCGCGTGGGAGCCGTCCACCCTGGCGATCTCCTCGGTAGCGATGATGTAGGAGACATAATCCATCCCTTGTCCCCCGTATTCTTCAGAGACAAACATACCAAAAAGGCCCAAATCCGCCATTTTCTGCATGGTCTCATAGGAGAACTCCTCCTTTTCGTCCAATTCTTGGGCGACCGGCCTGATCTCTTTTTCCGCAAAATCCCGTACCGAATTCCGCAGAATCTCCTGTTCCATGGAAAGGCTGAAATCCATACCTGCTCCTTTGCCTGTTGAGTTATGCATTCAGATCGACGGGATCGAGGATATCCTCGTCAATTCTGTCCACACCCTTTACCATTTCCACATCCGCTGAAGGATTGTCTCCCAGCCGCTTTATCTTATAGGGGCATTGCCAAAGTTTGTCAATTATAAAAGCCGTCACACTCATTGCTGCGCAATGGAGATGGGTAATCGAAAAAAATGATTGAAAATCACTATATTTCCACTCCAAAAGACACCCATATTGTCTACCTATACTCGGGTGGGAGTTTGTCATGAGATTCGCGCCACCCAGGATGCAGGGTCCGGCGCCATTCTCATCACCAGGGATTTTCTGTGGCCGACATGGGAAATCGCTTCCCTCACACTGTCGGAAATTCTTGATTACTGCTTACTCTTATTATATATAGAATAATTGTTCAATATACGGCGGCTGAATAAAAGGAACACGCCTGAATTTTTTGGATTGAAGTTTGGTCCAAAGCAGGAGTGCCTGGCCTTATTCGCTGAACATTAGACAGGGAGGCTTGTTATGAAGGGACCAGGAAGCTTGGTCCGGTCCGACTCGATACAGGGATATGAAAACCAAGGCCCCTTATATGAATGGTCGGAGGCCCAGGCCTATCTCTTGATCGACCGGATCACATTTGAAGACAAGGCGGGGGCGATTCTCTGTTACTATAATCCCCCGGTCCACCAGGTGGGCAATCCCGGCCTGGATGCCTACTTGGAGGGTCTGGATCAGGTCTATGAAAAAAGGGATGACCTGGAATTTCTCATCCTGTATGGCGCCAATGATCCGGTCCATGCCGGCGGCGATCTCAAGGAGAGCCTGAACCAACTGGACCGGACCCTGGAGATGAAAAAGGAAAAAGAGAAGACCGGTGCTTCCGCGGACGAGGTGGATCGCCTTTTTGACTGGGCGGACAGCCGTCTCAGGAAGGGACGGGCGCTGCACCGGAAAATCCGGAGCATTGCCGAGAACCTGCGGGTGGTTGCCGTGTGTGGCGGTGGAACCCGTTTCGGCGGTTCAGCGGAAATCCCTCTCATGGCGGATTATCTGGTGGGGGATTCCAGAAGCGGCATGTGTTTCAGTGAGGCCACCATCGGT
>JAWLET010000328.1:0-3018 GCA_041685955.1 Desulfobacteraceae bacterium
CATATACCCCTCAGGAACGCGACATCGTCTACCGCTCCCTCGCTGTAATGGCCCAGCTCCTGGTGGAGGAAGGCCATAAAAACGTCGTCATCGACGCCACCGGCAATCGACGGGCGTTCAGGGATCTGGCGAGAGAATTGATCCCCGATTTTGCTGAAATCTATGTGAAATGCCCGCTTGAAACCTGTGAGTCCCGTGAAACCTCGCGACAGAACCAGCTGGTCCAGAAAGACCTGTACAAACGTGCCTCAGAAGGAAAATTGAACGGAAAAATGCCGGGTGTTTCAGCGCCCTACGAAGCCCCTCAACATCCCGAGGTGGTGGTGGAATCGGATATCCTGTCTCCGGCGCAATCGGCGCAAAAGATCATGGCCTATGTCAGGGCTCGATGGCTGAACCAGGGGAAAGACGTCCCCAAAAAATAACCCGACACCTGACACCTGTCGAAGATCCCCGCTCTTTGAGCGGGGGACACCTGAAACCTTTGCATATCTCGGGGTCGTATTCCCTCCCTATTCAACCACCCACACCGTACAGTTGCGTGCGTGGTTGACCACCTTGCTGGAGATGCTCCCGAAGAGAAATTCCTCACTTCGGGACAATCCCTGACGGCCCACCACGATGGTGCTGTATTCGGTCTCATCCCGTTCCGCCAGGATGCATTCCGCCATGGAGGGACAATACCGCAGGGTGGACCGAACCCCCACATCCTCGGGGGCGAATCCGTGGTCGATCAGAATTTGGCGGTACTCCTTCAACAGGGCGTCGATTTTCTGTTGATACTGACTGAGCCATTTTTCCTTCTCGTCAGAGGTGGGAAAGTAATCTTCTTCCGGCTCAGGGACCACGTGCAGGACAGTGACCTTGAACCCCGGATAACCGCCCAGGAACTGCCCCACATAATAGACCGCCCGGCGGGCATTATCTGACTCATCCACTGCAATCAGGATATTCTTATTAAAAAGCTTTTCCTCTTGCGCCATTTTTTCCTCGTTCATGGTTTTCTCCTTTCCAAGGCCGCGTCAGTGGTTAATGTGCCCATTCCATTTCGCCCAGGTCGTTTAGCAGTTGATCCGTATGCTCATAAAACCGGTTGGCGGTCCTTGAAAAGTGCAAAAGGACCCGGTTGAGGGATTCGGGGATATATGGGTAAATTTTTTTGAGGTTGACCACGCGATTATGGAAAACAATATTCAGGTCTCCTTCACTCAGGGTGTGAAGCCCTGGGTGTGAGCGCTTTTTGAGATCCGGCAGCAATACATCGCCCATGCCTGTCAGGAAGACCAGAATGTTGCCCAGGCCGAACAGATCATAGCCGTATATATTTTCCCTGTGACGGTAGTTGAAGTCAAAATCGATCCAGCGGTAATCCCCTGTGTTGCGATCAATGATGATATGATCCCGCCGTATGTCGCCATGCCGTTCTCCGTTTTCATGCAGAAAACGGATGGCTTGCACACATTCAAGAAAATTGTTCAGAATGTCCGGGAAGCGCTCATGATAGTAGGTCTCATGGTCCATATCCATATTTTGCACATGGGCGCCTATGGTTTTCCCTTGGATGAAATCCAGTATGCGGATGACGTTTTCCTTCTCATCCTGAATGGCGTACCCGTGCATGAAGTTTTTGTGATCAGAGACCAGCTCAAGGATGCGGGCCTCCTTTCTGGGGCTTCGAAAACATTCAAATTCAATATCCCCGATACGGGACATGAACCGTTCATAAAATACAAGTTTTATGATTTTCAGGCTGCCGTCTTGAAGATCAACGGCCCGCTTGACCCAGAATTTGACTTCATCTTCGAGTCCGAACCGTTGTTCTTTTGCATTGTGCCGAATAAAATAGGGCCGGCCGTCCAGGAGCACCACGTCATCATATTCCACCCGAAAAAAATCACTGGTATCGGTGTGGATTCGAAACCGGGGCGGAACCCGCCGGGAGGGGACCCATTGAGAAACCAGCTGTCTGAGGTTTTCCTGAGAGGGATTATCGGGCATAACTTTCTATTTAAATTTGTTATGGAGGTGCAAAGCCGTTTGTCAGAGAAATATAGTGAATCGCCTTGCACCCGTCAAGGGTTACCTCAGTGTAGCGTATGCTTTGCGCAATTTTGGGCACAACGTTACCTTAACGCTACAAAACGTTACTAAGTAACGATTTACCCCGGGGTGGATGTCTTCTTTGATATCCCGGGGCTTGGCGTTTTTTTGGGGTTATTTATTGAATTTTAATAATATGTTCAAGTGGTTATTATGAGTGCCCCAAGACGTTTCATGAGAAAAAATGACATTTGTTTAGGGTGGCATGGATATTGATATCACTTCATTATAAAGGTATAAAGGGATAAAGGGTTACCGTCCGAAGAGGGCAGGCGTAATGAAAAGGCCAAAATCACCTCAAGCATAACCGCCAGGCAGAACAGGGGCCCGGGCATATAGACCCGCGGCTTTAAGGGAGCCTCCATGCAAGATACATTCTGGACGGCCTTCGGCGCCAGTATGCTGGCCGCATCTGTGACCACCATAGGGATTTATGTGATTCGCCGGTTTGAGCGATGGGGCCGGGAGAACAGCATCTATTTCGTCTGTTTCGCTGCAGGTGTGTTGATTTCCGTCTCATTTCTTCACATTATTCCCAAGGCCATTGCCATGAATTCCAACGCGCCCACCTATCTTTTTGTGGGTTACCTCAGCCTCCACCTGTTCAACCGGTTCATCAATGCGTTCGTGTGTGATAAAAGCTCGGATGAGCAATATGCCATCGGGCTCATCCCCATGTTCGGCATCGGCTTTCATTCCTTCATCGATGGATTCATCTATTCCATCATGTTCACCGTGAGTGTGTTCACCGGGGTTTTGGCTGCCACAGGCATGGTGCTTCATGAGTTTCCTGAGGGGATCATTACTTATCTGCTGCTCATTCGGGGCGGATTCAGTGAGAAAACATCTTTTATTCTGGCATTTCTCGCTGCCGCCGTGACCACGCCCATGGGCATGCTGGTGTCCTATCCCTACATC
>JAWLET010000048.1:0-13176 GCA_041685955.1 Desulfobacteraceae bacterium
TTCAGCAGAACTGGTGGGTCACAAACTCAAAACCGATCGCAAAATGAAACACGAAATCCATTTCCTCTCAGAGCGCCTCGAGGAAATGAAAAAATGAGCCCCACCCCCTACCGCCTCAAGACCCTGTTCAGCTGGACCCTTATGGTTGGGACTACGGCTATCACCCTGTGCCTTGTACTGGTTTCTCTCACGTCCCTGTGGGTAGGCGTGAAATATATCCAACGCACCGGTTCATGGATTCCCATCCTCTCAGGGGCTATGCTCCTGGCCCTTGGGGCTTGGATCCACTTCCGGCTCACCACAGGGATCTACCGACGGCTCAAACAAAAGGACTTGCTGGACTAACGATGCCGGTGGTTCACTACCCAGGGGATGGGGTGCGGGCCGCATTTCAAATCGCGAAACCATTGACAGCACATCTTATTCTCCAGCTTCTCTTTTATAAAAAGCCCTTAAAAATTCTTCATCTTTGGGAGACAAATTAAACCGCTCTGCCGCCTGCTGGATCAGTTCCTCATACGGTTTTTCACTGTCTTCCCGGCGCGTCTCCCCGATCCATTTCACCGCCTGCCGGATGTGTTCCCCCTTGGGCTGTATGGTCGTCATGCCTTTCTCCTTATCCATCAACAACGATCTGTCGGCCTTGCCTTCCGGCCCTTATCACCTCACCGCTTCTGCTTTTAGATCCCTGGTCATCAGTTCCCTGACCGCATCTGCCGGTGCTTTGCCTTCATACAGGATCTGATACACCTCCGCGGTTATAGGCATGGCCACCTGCATTCTGACAGCCAGTTCATGGGCGGAACGGGTGTTTCTTATCCCTTCAGCAACCATATCCATTCCCTCGGTGATCACCTCAAGGCTCAACCCCTTTCCGATCTTCAACCCCACCGTCCGGTTGCGGCTCAACTCTCCAGTACACGTCAGTACCAGATCCCCCAAACCGGCCAGCCCCGCAAATGTCTCCGGGCTTGCCCCCAAACGAAGCCCTAAACGGGTCATCTCCGCCAGCCCCCGGGTGATGAGCGCTGCCCTGGCATTGTGCCCGAAATCGAGCCCATCCGAGGCTCCTGCGGCTATGGCGATTACGTTTTTGAGTGCACCGGCCAACTGGGTGCCCACCACATCGTCACTTACATATACCCTGAAAAAATCTGTGGCAAAGAGCCGCTGCAATCTTCTGGCATGTACCTCGTCCCCACATGCAATGGTCACCGCAGTAGGCGACCGGCGGCACACCTCTTTGGCAAAACTGGGGCCCGTCAGACAGGCAAAATATTCCATCTGGTCTTTATCCAGGAGGGTCGCCGCTACCTCTGACATGAGCATAAGGGTATGGTTTTCAATCCCCTTGGTCAGGATCATCACCTTGGCTCCCTGCTCCAGATGCGGGGCCACCGATGTAAGCACCTCTCTGAACACATGAGAGGGTATTGCCAGGACAATAACCTCTTTGCCTCCCACCGCCGCCTCAAAAGATTGCACCGGGCGAAGCCCCTCGGCCAGCCGCATCCCCGGCAAGAACAGCGAATTTTTTCCCTTGTCCCGCATCTCTTCGTAAACCGCCGACTCCCTCACCCAGATGTCTACCTCCAGACCCTTCTCCGCCAACAAATTTCCGATGGTGGTTCCCCAGCTTCCGGCGCCGATCACCCCGATTTTTTTTATCTCATCGTCTCTCACCGGTTTTCCTCTTCTCCTGACAACCCTTCACGGGCAGGGCAGCCCCTTTCATTCCTCAGAACTCCTTTTCCCGGCGCTGCCGCCTTATGGCAGCACCAGCCTCATCAGTCCTCCATGAATTTGGCCACCCCCACCACCTTTTCTCCCTCTCCCAGGTTGATGAGCCTGACGCCTTGCGTATTTCTCCCGATCACCGAAATATCCCCCACCCGCAGCCTGATGATCTTTCCGTGCCCGGTGATGATTATCAACTGGTCCTGGTCGGTCACCTGGTAGGAGTACACCACCGAGCCGTTTCTCTCAGTGGTTTTGATGGTCAGGACCCCTTGCCCTCCCCGTCCGCGGGTGGGATATTCCTCGGTCCGGGTTCGCTTTCCGTACCCGTTCTCGGTCACCGTCAGAATGGTGTCTCCCTCGCTGATGGCTTCCATCCCCACCACCTCGTTCCCGGCCTGCATGCGAATGCCGATAATACCGGAAGATACCCGGCCCGTGGCTTTCACTTCTGATTCCCGGAAACGAATCGATTTTCCTTCCCGGGTGGTGAGAAAAATATCCTGGTCTCCGTTGGACACCCGTACCGTTATCAGCTCATCCTCCTCTCTTATCTTCACCCCAATCGTACCAATGCTTCGGGGATGACTGTAGGCGGTAAGCGGCGTCTTTTTGACCAGGCCCTTTTTGGTGGCCATCACCACATATTTGCCCTCCTCAAACTCCCTTACCGGCAAAATGGTGGCCACCCGTTCCCCCTTCTTGAGATCCAGAAGATTGACAATGGCCTTCCCTTTGGACATCCGTCCCCCCTCCGGGATTTCGTGTACCTTTTTCCAATATACCCTGCCGTTATTGGTGAAAAAAAGAAAATAGTCGTGAGACGAGGCCACGAAAAGATGCTCCACAAAATCTGCTTCGGCCGGCCTGGCGCCGGTCATTCCTTTTCCTCCCCTGCGCTGGGCCCGGTAAAGACTGATGGGATTCCGCTTGATATATCCCCTGTGACTGATAGTGACCACCATATCCTCTTCGGCGATAAGATCCTCCATATCTAGATCTTCCACATCCTCCAGAATCTCAGTCCGCCGTTCGTCCCCGTACTGCTCTCTGATGGCCATTACTTCTTCCTTGATATCCTGAAGTACCAGGCCGGGATTTCCTAATAACGCCCGAAACCGTGCAATATCCTTAATGAGGTTTCGATACTCCTCATTGACTTTCTCGCGCTCCAATCCGGTGAGTCGCTGCAGTCTCATATCCAGAATCGCCTGGGCCTGGGCTTCTGAGAACTCGAACTCCTGCATAAGGCCGCTCTTGGCCTCCCTGACGTCGGACGAGGACCGAATCAACTCAATGACTTCATCCAGAAAATCCAGAGCCTTTTTAAGCCCTTCCAGGATATGGGCGCGCGCTTCCGCTTTGTTCAGGTCATATATGGTCCGTCTGACCACGATTTCCCGTCGATGACTTATGAAATTTTGCAGAATTTCTTTTAGGTTGAGGACCAGCGGCTTGCCGTTCACGATGGCGAGAAAAATGATTCCGAAGGACACCTCCATCTGGGTATATTTGTACAACCGGTTCAGAATGACCGGCGCCTTTCCGTCTCTTTTGATCTCAATGACGATTCTCATCCCGTCTTTGTCGGACTCGTCCCTGACTTCGGAGACCCCTTCTATGCGCTTTTCCCGTACCTGTTCTCCGATCTTTTCCAGGAGTTTTCCCTTATTGACCTGATAGGGCAACTCTGAAATGACTATGCGTTCCCGGGTGTGACCCACTTTTTCCATAAAGGCCCGGGCCCGTATTTTGATAATCCCCCTTCCGGTGCGATACGCCTCCAGAATTCCAGACCTTCCCAGTATGAAACCGGCCGTAGGAAAATCCGGCCCGGGAACCACCTCCATCAACTCACTGATGTCCACCTGCGGGGAATCAATCAGTTTCTCCACTGCAAGACAGATCTCCGCCAGATTGTGAGGCGGCACATTGGTGGCCATACCCACTGCAATACCGGATGAGCCGTTTACCAAGAGGTTGGGGATTTTGGTGGGAAGGACCGTGGGTTCCATAATGGAGCCGTCATAGGTGGGCATGAAATCCACGGTATCTTTTTCAATATCAGCGAGAAAATCCTCTGCCAATTGCGTCATCCTGACCTCAGTGTACCGCATGGCAGCCGGCGGGTCCCCGTCCACAGAACCAAAATTTCCCTGTCCGTCCACCAGCGGGTATCGCATGGAGAAATCCTGTGCCAGTCTCACAATGGTGTCATACACCGCAGTATCTCCGTGGGGATGATACTTACCAATCACATCCCCAACCACTCTGGCCGATTTCTTAAACGGCCTGTTGTGGTAATTTTTGAGATCCTGCATGGCATACAGCACGCGCCGATGCACCGGCTTAAGACCATCCCGAATGTCCGGAAGGGCCCGCCCCACAATCACACTCATGGAATATTCAAGATAAGATTTTTTCATCTCATCTTCGATATTGACATAATCGTATTTCAAATCAGAGATCATTCCCCGGTTCTCCCTCTTCGTATGCTTCTAAAAGACCGTTTCCTGGTATTTTGCTGGTTATGTTCTGCAACCTCAAATATCCAACTCCTCCACCTCCAGGGCGTTGCCCTGTATGAACTCCCGCCTCGGATCTACCTTGTCGCCCATGAGGATGGTAAAAATATTATCCGCATCCACCGCATCCTCCACCCTGACCTTCACCAGGTTGCGCTTTTCCGGGTCCATGGTGGTGGTCCACAACTGATCCGGGTTCATCTCCCCCAGTCCCTTGTATCGCTGAATACCCAAGCCCTTTTTCCCTTTTTCCATGAGCTGGTCCAGGAGGGCTTTGGGGTCTCCAATCCGCTCTTTTTCAGCCTCACCGGTGATTCGAAACCCGCCCTTTTTGAGCTGACAAAAATCCTCACAACCCGCCATGACCTGCTTGAGTTCAGGAGATGATAGAAATTCCCAGTTCACGTTGAATGTCTGCCCCCCATTCTGGGTCTCGGTCACCAGGAATTCATAGCAGCCGTCCTCTTCACTAAAACCCACATCACTCACCTTGAATCCGCTCTCCTCAAGCTTTTTAAACAGGTCCTCCATGAAATCCTTTTGTTTAAACTGGGCCTTGTTCTTGACCCCGTTCAACACCAGAAACTCGATAAATTTGGAACTGTATCCCCGCCTGGACAGGCGTTCCAGGTTTTCAAAAAACCTGACCAGACGATTGAGAAGCGCTATCAGACGCTGCCCCGTAAACTCCCTGCCGTTTTCGAAACAGACCTTTTCGTTGTCCGATACCCGTTCTAAAAGGAATTGATTGTAGTTTTCTTCATCTTTGAGGAACATGTTTTTCTTTTTATTGGTTATCCTGTAAAGGGGCGGCTGGGCCACATAGAGATAGCCCCGTTCAATGAGTTCCGGCATCTGGCGATAGAAAAACGTCAACAACAGTGTTCGGATATGGGCCCCGTCCACATCCGCATCCGTCATAATAATCACCCGGTGATACCGTATGGAATCAATATTAAAATCCTTCTCACCGATGCCCGTACCCAGGGCCGTAATCATGGTTCGAATCTCGTCGCTGGAGATCATCTTGTCGAACCGGGCCTTTTCCACATTCAAGATCTTACCTTTCAGGGGCAGAATGGCCTGACTTCTGCGGTCTCTTCCCTGTTTTGCAGACCCCCCTGCCGAATCCCCCTCCACAATGAAAATCTCACTTCTCGAAGGATCCTTTTCCTGACAGTCGGCCAATTTTCCAGGCAGGGAGTGATCCGATAACACCCCTTTACGTCTCGCCAACTCCTTGGCCTTTCTGGCCGCCTCTCTGGCCCTGGCGGCGTCCATGACCTTTGCCAGTATGGACTTGATCACCCCGGGATTTTCTTCAAAAAATGCACCCAGCCCCTCGTTGACCAGGTTTTCAACCAGACCTTTTACTTCACTGTTTCCCAGCTTGGTCTTGGTCTGGCCTTCAAATTGCGGATCGGGTAACTTGACGCTGATGACCGCTGTCAACCCCTCCCTGACATCCTCACCTGAGAGTTTCTGCTTGAAATTCTTGGCCTGGGGGGAATTCTGAAGATAGTAGTTGATGCTCCGCGTGAGTGCTGATTTAAACCCCACCAGGTGAGTTCCACCCTCCTTAGTGTTGATATTATTGGCAAACGTATAAATATTTTCCTTATAAGAGTTATTGTACTGGGCCGCGAACTCAATCACGATATTGTGTTTCTCACCCATATAATGGATTGGTTTTGGATGAAGGACCTCCTTGTTCTTGTTGATATATTCTACAAATGATTTGATCCCCCCCTCATACAAAAAATTCCGCTTCTTTCCACTCCGGTCGTCTGCGATCTTGATGTGCAGTCCCTGGGTCAAAAACGCCAGTTCCCGCATCCTTTTGGCTAAGGTTTCAAAATCCAGATCAATGGATTCAAAGACCTCAGGATCAGGCATGAAATGTATTCGGGTCCCTTTATATGGGGTGTCCCCCCGCATCTGCAGGCTGCTTTTGGTCTCTCCGCGTGCAAATTCCTGAAAATAGATTTTACCATCACGATACACTTCCACTTCCATGAATTCTGACAGCGCATTGACCACGGATACGCCCACACCATGCAGTCCCCCGGACACCCGGTAAGTCTTGTTGTCAAACTTACCTCCGGCGTGAAGCTTGGTCATCACCACCTCCAAGGCCGGCAGATTGGTACCCGTGTGAAGGTCTACGGGAATTCCCCGACCATTGTCCACAATGACCACACTGTTATCCCCGAGAATTTTAATATCCACCCGGTCACAGTATCCAGCCAACGCCTCATCAATGCTGTTGTCCACCACCTCGTACACCAGATGGTGCAATCCCTCGAAACCGGTGTTTCCAATATACATGGCCGGTCTTTTCCGAACCGCGGCCAATCCCTCCAGGACCTTGATATCAGATGCCTGGTAGCTCCATTCCTCTTTTACCATCACTAAACCCTCATGGGCATGATCAACCCGGTAAACCCCTTATCGAGTTCTCCTCTTAAAATGCACGGTTTTGAACTGTCGCTGAAATCCAAATTTATAAATTCACTTTCCATGCACTGCAGGACCTCAATAAAATATTTGGGGTTGAAGCCGGCCTCAATCCGCTCCCCGTTATATTCAATAGACATCTTTTCTTCCGCCTCTCCCAATTCGGGGTTGGTGGAAACCAAATCCAACTGATCGCTTTCCAGGGTCACTTTAACGGCCCGGTATCGTTCATTACTGAGGATAAGCATTTTCCGCATCCCTTCCATTAGCGAAATGCGACTTATCTTTATGGATGAATGTACCTCTTTGGGAATTACCGCTTCATAATCCGGGAACTTGGTTTCCAGAAGACGCATGATCAAAAGGGCCTTTTCTCGCCTGGCAATACATCTTTTTTCCTTAAACCCCAGTTCCACCATCCCCCCTTCCGCTCCCAATTTATTGAGCTCGGACATCCCTTTTTTGGGAATCATGACCCCATTCCCCAGATCCAGCGCCTCCAATCCCGGAAATGACTTATCAATGAGCGACAGTCGGTGCCCGTCTGTCGCCACCATTCTGAGAAAATGGCCGCCTTTCTCATCAGTGAGTTTTTCGGTAAATACACCTGACAACTTAAAGCCGGCCTCCTCCAAGGTTACCGCATAGATGGTCTTATTGATCATCTCACACAGGGTTTCAGCCGCTACCGCTACGGTTTCCACTGCCTCCGGTTCCATAAATGTGGGAAATTCGTCCGCTGCTATACAGGCCAAATCGAACCTGGCCACGCTGTCGGAAACCATGACTCGATTTTTCTCCTTTTCGCTTATGTGAAATTGATCCGCTTTACTCTCTTTTAATATTTCAAAAAGTTTTCTCCCGGAAATAGTGATGCTTCCCTCCTGAATGATTTGAGCAGAGACTTCCTCCTGAAATCCCAGTTCCAGATCGGTGGCAGAGATACGGACACCCTCCGCCGCCAGAGTGGTAAACAGGATCGTGGAAAGCACCGGCATATTGCTCTTTCTCTCGATAATGCTTTGAACCCTTGAGACAGCCTTTAACAGTTCATTGCGGTCAATTTTTATCTCCATGTTTTCCCCCTTTTCTGACGGACATTCGGGTATCGTGTTTTTATTTTAATTTTAGATAAATACAACTGATCATAAGAATAAGTCCTGTCGAAATGTTTATATCTGGACTATGTGCCTGAAATTTAAATTGGAAATACTTTAAAACACCCTGAAATAAGAGTCGAATTTACTGTCGGAAAGCGGCTGGGATATACCCTCAATACCCCATTTATGATCAGTTTTACCAGCAAATGTTCAATGTCAAAATTTCAGATTATAAGCCGTTTCTGTAATTCATTGATATCCTTTATCACCCTGTTATTACGTTTTTTTTCCGTCTTGATGCGATTTATGGAATACATTACGCTGGTGTGATGTTTGTGACCGAATGCCTCACCGATGGTCTTCAGCGGCAGTTGGGTCAAGTCCTTTGACAGATACATGGCGATTTGTCTGGGATAGGAGAACGCCCGGGATTTTTTTTCCGACAGCAGCTCAGCCACCGGGATGTTGAAGTACTGTGCCGTGGCACTTTGAATATGAGATAGGCTGATGCGGCGAAGCGAGTCGCCGGACGTCATGTTTTGCGCCATGGATATATCGATATCTTCACCAGTGAGGGTGCAATGGGCCTTGAGGCCTTCAACGGTTCTGTGCAGTGTTTTTAGGTTATGGGTGGCACCTGCCAGGAAAAAAATCACGTCCTCGGGAAGTGTGAGATTCTGCAGATCCGCTTTTTTTTTGATGATCCTCATTTTGGTTTTGTGATCAGGAGGTTGAATTTCTGTTATCAATCCTGATTCCAGCCGGGATCTTAAGTCCGGGATCAGTTTTTGCACCTTGCTGGGCGCTGAGTTGGCGGTGAGGGCAAGTCTTTGGTTGAATTCCAGGAACAGGTCGAATATATAGAGTATATCTTTTTGGGCCCCGGGGCGATCAGCGAGAAGATTGATGTCGTCTACCAGGAGACAGTCGGACCGTGCCTTGCGCGGTTTGAAAGTATAAATTTTGGTGTCTAACCGTACGGGTGGAAAACAAGAAAGCAGGTGCTGGGTGGAAAGATAAAGCACATTTGACGTGGGCTCGTTTGAGAGCACCCGGTTTCCGATGGCGTGCAAGAGATGTGTTTTTCCCAGACTGATGGGACTGAAAATGTAAAGGGGATTGTACCCGCTGGCGGCTTTTCCCGCCATATTCAGGGCCGAAGAATAGGCCAGTTGATTACATCCTGACGTGATGAACGAATCAAAGGTGTTGAGGGGGTCAATGGCGTAGGGAAATGTTGCATCCGGGGTTTCCACCCCTATATTCTTTATGGCAGTCTCATGGCGCGTAGGAGATGTATAGGTGAAGACGATTTTGGGGTGAATTGAAGAATGGTGTTTCAAAGTCGTTTGTATTTTGTGGATGTAGTTCTCCTCGATCCATTGGGCGATGAACTTGTTGGGGACCTCGATGACGGCTTCATCTGCATCGATCTTTGCCAGTGATGTATCCGCCAGCCACCTCTTGAATTCGGCCCGGGAAATATCAGTTTGAAGGTCTTTTTTTATGTGGTACCATATATTGTTTTTCGTATTCATAGCAGGCAGTTATAGTGTGCAAACGTTCTTTTTTGAAATTTTCTCATTATAACGAAATGAGATAGAAATAGCAACCAAAATTTGTGTGATCGAAGACGTGGAGGAACAAGATGACCTACTCTATTGCATTGGCCGGTAAAGGGGGAACAGGTAAGACCACCATGGCCGGTTGGCTGATTAAATATCTGGTGGAAAAGGGAAAAACCCCGATACTGGGTGTGGACGCGGATTCCAATTCCAACCTCAACGAGGTATTGGGCCTGGAGGTGGAGACAACACTGGGAGACGCAAGGGAGCAGATGAAGAAAGGGGTGGCCACAGGCCTGACCAAAGACGTTTTCATGGAGATGAAGCTTCAGGAAGCCATAGTGGAGGCACCCGGGTTTGACCTGGTGGTAATGGGGAGGCCCGAAGGGGCCGGATGCTATTGTGCAGCCAACACGCTGTTGACTCAGTATTTAGAGAAACTGGTTGACAATTACGCTTATATTGTCATGGACAATGAAGCGGGAATGGAACACTTAAGCCGGTTGACCACCAATGACATTGAGACCCTTCTGGTGGTCTCCGATCCCACCCGAAGGGGACTTCAGGCAGCTTCACGGATTGTGGAACTCTCAGAAATGCTTTCCCTCAATATCGGGCGTAAAGTAATGATCGTGAATCGGGCCAACACCGAAGCGGCAGACGCCATAAAAGGGGCTGTTGAGGCATACGATCTGGAATACCTGGGGATGGTTCCCGAAGACGTCGAGGTCCAGGCATACGATCTGAAAGGAACCCCCACCGTAGAATTGACCCCGGCATGCAAAGCGGTAGAAGCAGCTTACAGCCTTTTTGATAAGATAATCGAATAGCCGCTGTATGCGTCTGATTTTGGGGTTGATTGTGCGGACTATCGAGGTTCGGGAACGCGGCTCCCGGTGAGGACATTCTGCCCCAGAGCATACATGGATGAGTTTGACCCGTGGCCGGCCCGAATCTATATATTGTGTATGATTTTGACTCCCTAACAATATATAGAATACATGGGCAGGGAATAAACCTACTAAGATTACTGGAAAAACTGCTTGACAATCCATCCCCCTTCTTTTAGGGTAAATGCATCCTCCCAAAAAGGAGAGGAATTTTTTTACACTTGTCTTGTTATATTTTTCACAATAAAGTTTTAAGACTTGTTATTACAGTGTTGTGTACATATGGATTAGGGGTTGCGCCAGGTGGACACCTGCCGCTCAAGATGAACCAAAAATCAATCCAAGAAGGAGGTATGTAAATTGGCATTTGAAATTCCCGAACAGCCCTATTCAGGAAAAATAGGGGAAACCACTGTCGGAGCAGGTAAAGGCGCGGTTACGCTCGGCGGACAGGACTCATACCCGTTTTATCTTTTTGAGGGAAAAATGCCCAACCCGCCGAAGATCGCCATGGAAATCTGGGATTATGATCCTTCAGACGAATGGCCGCAAGCCGCTGTCGAACCGTTCAAGGATGTTATCTCATCTCCCGACGCATGGGCCAAGAAATGCGTAGAGGAATATGGTGCGGACATCATTGTGCTCCAGTTGAAAAGTACGGACCCCAACGGCATGGACCGGGGACCGGATGAGGCTGCAGAAGTGGCCAAAAAGGTCGTTGATGCGGTGGACGTGCCGGTCATTTTATGGGGGACGGCAAACAATGAAAAGGATGAAGAAGTCCTCAAAAAAATCGCAGAGGTCTGCCAGGGGCAAAACCTGGGACTTGGACCTGTGGAAGAGGCCAATCACAAGGGCGTGGGCGCCAGTGCTCTGGGCTATGGGCATGTGGTGATCGCATCCTCGCCCATTGATGTGAATTTGGCCAAACAGCTCAATATTCTGCTTGGAAATTTGGGGGTGCAATTAGACAAGATTATAGTGGATCCCACCACCGGAGGTCTGGGGTATGGGATGGAGTACTCCTATTCGGTCATGGAACGGATCATGATGGCGGCCCTGACCCAGGAGGATGACAAACTCCAGGTGCCCATGATCTCCAACCTGGGCAACGAGATCTGGAAGTGTAAAGAAGCGGGTCTGCCTTTGGAAGAGGCGCCGACCCTGGGCGATCCTGAAAGACGGGCCATCATGATGGAAGTGGTAGGTGCAGTATGCTTTCTCCTGAGTGGAAGCTCTGTATTGATACTCAGGCATCCGGAATCGGTCCGGCTCATTCGCTCGTTTATCGACCTCTTGACCAACGGCGGAAGTGCCGGTGATGTTTCGGAGATCTCCAAGCGCTTACCCCTTGAGGAGGCGGACCTCACAAAGTTGTCTCCTGAGCCGAATCTGGATTTTGGTGAGGCGGAGGCGGTAGCCAAACCCGAGAAGAAGGCGGCGGCCAAACCCAAAGAACCGGAGAAGAAGGCGCCGCCTAAACCAGCGAAAGCCGCGGCCGAAGCCGCACCTGCCAAGGACCCGATTGATGCGGCTGCTGAGAAGTTGGGTATAGACCTTGAGGCGGTGTTGAAGAAGCGGGGTGCGAGTCGAGACGACGTGAAGCATACCGCTGAGAAACACGGGCTTTCCATCGAAGACGTTCTCAAAAAACTGGGAGGATGAGACTATGGCTAAAGATTTGTTTGCGGAAGAACCCAAAGATCTCTTAAGTCCTGATTCCGGCGCCGAAGAAGACGCGAAGAAAAAGGCAGAGGCCGAGGCCCAGAAGAAAGAAGAAGCGGCCAAGGCCAAGGCCGAGGCGGAAGCCCAGAAGAAGGCCGAGGAAGCAGCCAAAGCCAAGGCCGAGGCAGATGCCAAGAAGAAGGCAGAGGAGGAGGCAAAGGCCAAAGCAGACGTCAAGGAAAAAGAGAGAGCGGACCTCTTGGCCCTCAGACATAAACGGGCCCAGGAGAGAGAAAAGCATGCAGCAGAAGCGCAGGCCAAGGCAGCTGCGGGGGTCAAAAAGACTGCTGCGAAAGAGCAGATCGATATGGTGGATAAGCTAACCCGGAATATCGATCGTATTCATCGTCGCATTCAATAAATTTTAATATTTAAGAAATAGAGGAGGAACCTCAATAATGGCAGACGAAGTCAAAAAAAAGGCCGTAAAGAAGGAGAAAAAAGCGCCGAGGCCAGAGGACCTGGCCCTTGATGTGGCAAGTCAGGAGATGATCCAGCGCTCCCGGGAAATGGAAGTGGAGACCATCTTCGACCGAGCCCAGACCATGAAGCCGTGTAATATAGGGGCCCAGGGGACCTGCTGTAAGAACTGTGCCCAGGGCCCTTGCCGACTTCCGCTCCCCAAAGGGGGTATCGAGGGAGAAGATACCCGCAAGGGATTGTGCGGGGCCACTGCCCATACCATCGCTGCAAGGAATTTTGCCCGAATGGTGGCAGCCGGGGCCGCAGCCCATTCCGACCATGGTCGGGGGGTGGCAGAGACATTTCTGGCCGCAGCCCGGAAAGAGACCGATGACTATCATATCAAAGATACCAAGAAACTCCTGGAAATCGCTCCTGATTTTGGCGTGGATATTACGGTGGAGGGAAAGGACGGCGAGATTCTGGACCGGGATATCGACGAGATCGCCGTGGAAGTGGGCGAAATAGCCCTGGGCCAGTGGGGCCAGCAGGACGGTGTGGTGTGTACAGCCCTACGGGCGCCTGAGCCCAGGGTGGAGCGCTGGCGGAAGTTAGGGGTCCTGCCCAGAGGCATTGACCGGGAGATAGTAGAAATCATGCACCGGACCCATATCGGGGTGGATCAGCACTACGAAAATATCGTGGAGCAGTGTTCCCGAGCCGCCATCGGCGACGGCTGGGGTGGATCCATGCTGGCCACGGACTTGCAGGATGT
>JAWLET010000329.1:0-3012 GCA_041685955.1 Desulfobacteraceae bacterium
GGTGAATGAGCGATTATGAAATTGACTTGACTCAGGGGTTCTGATAATTTGCTTTTTTATCAAAATTTCCGGAGGCGCGTTTTATGGACTATAAGCAGACACTGAATCTACCTAAAACACCTTTTCCCATGAAGGCCAACCTGGTCAATAAAGAACCTGAGATGATCGCAAAATGGGATAAAGAGAACCTTTACCAGGTCATTCGCGAGGCTTCCAAGGGCCGAAACCGATACATGTTTCACGACGGTCCCCCCTATGCGAACGGACATATTCATATGGGCACCGCCTTTAATAAGGTACTGAAGGATATCATCATCAAATCCAAACAAATGGCCGGTTTCGATACTCCCTATGTGCCGGGATGGGATTGTCACGGCCTTCCCATCGAACATAAAGTGGATGGGGAACTCGGTCCCAAGAAGAAAGAGATGACCCTGGCCCAAGTAAGGGGATTCTGCAGGCGCTATGCTGAAAAATATATTGACATTCAGCGGAATGAATTCAAGCGCCTGGGTGTTCTGGGGGAATGGGACAACCCCTATCTGACCATGAATTTTCCATTCGAGGCCACCATTATAAAAGAATTCGGGAAATTCGCATTGAACGGCAGCCTTTTCAGAAGTAAAAAACCCATATACTGGTGTACTTCCTGTCAGACCGCTCTCGCTGAAGCAGAGGTGGAATACGAGGAGCATAGTTCCCCTTCCATCTTCGTAAAATTCCCCATGATTTCAGATCTTTCAAATTTGGACTCTGTATTCAAAGGAAAATCGGTGTCCATTATTATTTGGACCACCACGCCGTGGACCCTTCCAGCCAACCTGGCCATCGCCCTTCACCCGGACCTGGAGTATGCGGCTGTGGAAACCGGCAGCGGCGATATTATGATCCTTGCCGAGGGTCTGGTGGATATCTGTATGCAGAATTTCGGTATCGAGCCATATCAGGTGGTAAAACGACTTCGTGCGGCGGACCTGGAGCATCTAAAGGCCAGACATCCGTTATATGATCGTTCATCAGTGATCGTCCTGGCCCCCTATGTCACCCTGGAGGCCGGAACCGGGTGTGTACACACCGCGCCGGGACACGGACGGGAGGATTATGAGACCGGACTTGAATACGATCTGGATGTGTATTCACCGGTGGACGGCGCGGGTCGCTTCACCCCGGATATTGAGTTTTTCGCGGGCATGGAGGTGTTTGCGGCAAACCGGGCGGTCAACGATAAATTGACTGAAGTGGGGGCACTGTTAAAAGAGGAGGAGATCAGCCACGAATATCCTCACTGCTGGCGGTGCAAAAAACCTGTCATTTTCCGATCCACTGAACAATGGTTTATTTCCATGGAAAAAAACGGGCTCAGAGAAAAGGCCCTCAATGCCATTCAGAAAGTGAACTGGATTCCCTCATGGGGCCAGGAGCGGATTTATAATATGATCGCCAATCGTCCGGATTGGTGTATATCCCGGCAGCGTACATGGGGGGTGCCCATTACCGTATTTTTCTGCGCAACGTGCGGCAAGGTGGTTATTTCCCAAGAGATCATCGACCACATTGCGGGACTGGTGGAGACATCAGGAGCGGATGTCTGGTTCACTGCACCGGAGAAAGACCTTTTGCCCCCCGGAACCCGGTGCCCCGCGTGCGGCTCAGCGCAATTCGAGAAAGAGACCGACATTCTGGATGTGTGGTTTGATTCCGGGGTCAGTTATGCCGCGGTAATGGAGCAACGAGACTATCTGGACAGCCCCTCAGATCTGTATCTGGAGGGAAGTGATCAGCACAGGGGGTGGTTTCACAGCTCCCTTCTTTGCTCTGTGGGGACCAGGGATCAGGCCCCCTACCGCAATGTCCTGACCCATGGGTTTGTGGTGGACGGGACTGGAAAGGCCATGCACAAATCCGCAGGGAACGTCATTGCCCCCGAAGAACTCATCAAGAGTTACGGCGCTGAAATCCTGAGACTCTGGGTAGCTGCTGAAGACTACCGGGATAATATCCGTTTATCCAAAGAGATACTGCAACGCCTGACCGAGGCCTATCGTCGCATTCGAAACACTTGCCGATACCTCCTGGGAAACTTGAAGGATTTCAACCCCGAGACCGATGGCATTCCCTATGAGGAGATGGAAGAGCTGGATCGATGGGCCCTCAACCGGCTCTGGGAATTGAACCACCGGCTTCTAAAGGCCTATGAAACGTTCGAATTCCATCACGTGTATCACAATCTCCACAATTTCTGTGTGCTGGATTTATCCGCTTTCTACCTGGATATCATAAAAGACAGACTCTATACGTCGGCAAAACACGCCGCCATCAGGCGATCCGCCCAGACCGCCATGAACCGGATTTTACAGGCCCTGGTCAGACTGATGGCGCCCATCCTCTCGTTCACGGCCGATGAGATCTGGCAATACATGAAAGCCGATGATGCGCCTTTAAGTGTCCATGCAGATTTATTTCTCCGATTGGATGAGCGTTACAGGGATAAGGATCTCGCCCAGCGGTGGGAAGACATCATATCGGTTCGAAGAGAAGTTACCAAGGCCCTGGAACTGGCGAGAAAAGAGAAGACCATCGGACACCCTCTGGATGCAGCGATCAGGCTGGGGCTTTCCCCTGAGCTGAGGGAAAAATTGGACCCCTACAAAGATCAACTGAGATCCATTTTTATTGTCTCAGAAGTCACGCTGATCTCTCTAAACGAACTGGAAGAGGGGGTGGAGAGTGAAAACCTGCCGGGATTGAAGATACAGGTGTCCCCCTCCTTACAGCGTAAGTGTGAACGCTGCTGGGTGCATGACCCCTCTGTGGGTCAAGACCACAACCATCCGACTCTCTGCAACCGATGCCAAAACGTGCTAAGCCAAATTACCGGCTGATGGGCTGGACCACGCTCTCTGTAGTGGCCCTGGACCAAATTTCCAAATGGTGGGTCATGCAGCGATTGAAGATTTATGAATCCTTTCCGGTCATAGACGGGTTCTTTGACCTGGTCCATATACGCAACAG